>NZ_OY775905.1:1232500-1532500 GCF_963675065.1 uncultured Draconibacterium sp.
CTATTATCAATCTCAGTTTGTGGAATTGGTCGTAACAAGTGTTTCTCTTGCAGTGCATTGTTAAATTTAGCGTGCGGATTGTGCATCAAAGTTCTTTCGATCAACTTTCCTGTTCTTTTCAGATCCATCCAGCGATTCACTTCTCCGGCTAATTCTCTCGCTCTTTCATCAAGAATAAAGTCGAGTGTTACCTCATCTGCAGTTACAGTGGTTTCTATACCTGCCCGGTTACGCAGATCGGTAAGATATTCTGCGGCCTTTGTTGCATTCGACTGTCCCAGGTAAGCTTCTGCTGCAATAAGGTAAGCTTCGCCACTTCTCATCATAACCATATCTCTTTCTCCCTGAGAAGACTGATCGGGTTGGGTAAAAGGCACATCCGGATCATCAAATTTTCTAAACAGTGGATAATGAACTGGTGTAACACCATCACTTTTAATGTAAGAGTCGGGATTGACTACCCGATATGGAACCGCTGCTTTTTGAGCGTCTGTCCAGGCTACTTTCGGGAAGTACATAGCTGTATCACCAGCTGTCACGGTTACTGTTTCTCCGTTTACAGTAGCAGTAAATTCTTCGTCGGCGTAAAGTACTCTTTTAAAAGTAGCAGCTGCACGTTGATCGTCGTCTTCGAAAAGCGAGAAATAAAAAGGTGTAGGCATTGGTCCAAGGCCCTGAACAGTACGGGATAATCCGGGATAATCATAGGATCTGAATTTGTACATCATGTGTTTTGAATTTCCCCAGCCCCTGCTAACCGGATTGTTTCCAAACAGGTATGCAAATACTACTTCTGAATTTCGTTGATTATCGATGCTAACCAGATTTTCAAATGAAGCCACCAATGTGTGGTTCGAAATTACTGTTTCGGCTAATGATGCAGCTTCAGAAAAATCGGTAGTGGCGGCAAATGGTTTATAGCCTCTGGTTAACAGCACTTTTGATAAAAGATGTCTTACAGCGTCTTTTGAAACTCTTCCGTATTCAGCCGGATTATCAGAAACTGCCGATAAAGCATCCTTCAGATCCTGTACAATTTGAGTATAAACTTCTTCTTCGGTAGCACGTACATAATTTATTTCGGCTGTGGTAACCTGGTTTAAAACCAGAGGAACTCCACCAAAATTTTCAACCAAATTAAAGTACGACATTGCCCTAAAAAATTTGGCTTCGCCTATTCCTGTTGCTTTAGCATTGGTGTCAACACCTTCAATGTCGTCAGCATTATCGATAGCAATATTGGCAGCTGAAATAATAGCGTATTGGTCGGTCCAATAAACGCTAACAGTCCAGTTTGTTGAGTTAAAATTCACATAATCATTCAAGTCATTAGTTCCTGTTACCAACGATCCTCTTGTTACAATATCAGTTCCAAGGTCTTCCAACTGGTAATACATATCAGAAGTATAATGAGTTGTAAATTCTCTTGATATTTCGTAAACACGAGCCACCAACTGGTCAAAAGCTTCAGGATCGGTTTGAGCAGTTTCAATACTTAACGAAGTATAGTTCTCTTCCTCAAGGAAACTGTCGCAGCTTGTTGCAAATAAGCTTATTGCAAGCAGCAGTACTACTATTTTATTGTTTATATATTTCATCTTCATAATATTTTATTGATAAGTGTTTAAAAGTTCAAATTAATTCCGGCAAGATATGTTCTTGACATAAAAGCTGCTCCCCACGAGTTTCTACCTGCACTTTCAGGATCCCAGCCATCGTAATCTGTAAAGATGAAAGGATTTTGAACCGTAGTGTATATTCTTAAACCATCAATTTTAAACTTATTCAGCACTTGAGACGGCACATTGTATCCCAAGGTGATATATCCGATTTTTGTAAATGAAATATCCTGATATTTAATTACATTTTGATACGATCCTCCGTTACCCGGCTGATACCAATCATTGGTCGGATTTGTTGGTGTCCAGTAATCAACATCGTATGCATTGAAAATTCGTGAAGGATCTCCATCCCAGGGGAACGAGGTATTACTGTGGAAATTACTTTGTATCATATTTCCCTGGCTGGTACTGATTAAGAATGTAAAATCGAAGTTTTTATAATTCATGGTACTTGTTATACCTCCTGTCCACTTCGGTGTAATCTGTCCAATTACCTGTCTGTCTTTATCAGGAGATATTTCGCCGTCGTTGTTTAAATCCTTAACACGTACCTGTCCCGGAGTTTGGCCATACTTAGCTGCTTCCGTGGCTTCGTCAAGTTGCCAGATTCCATCAAATACATAATCGTAAACTGATCCGATGGATTCACCAACTTTATGAATAAGATTAGTACCTGATACGTTGAAGATTATTTCATCCAGATCGCCATAAAGGTTGTCGATGGTGTTTTTGTTACTTGCAAAGTTGAAATTGGTGGTCCATTTAAAATCACCCCGGTCAAAATTCACTGTATTTAAAGAAATTTCAATACCCTTATTGGTTGATTCTCCCACATTATCATATGTTCCACCATAGCCACTTGCTGAAGGAATAGGTGTAAAGAAAATAATATTGGTATTTTTTCGGTTATAAACATCTACCGAACCAAATACTCTGTTTTCCAAAAAGCCAAAATCGAATCCGAGGTTAACTTCGGTTGTTTTTTCCCAGGTAAGGTCTTCATTGGCCAAACCTGTAATAAACGCTGTAGAAACTGATGAACCTCCCAGGTTGGTAGCACTACTTCCTAATAAAGATTGTGATCCAAGAGGCACAAGTCCTCCACCCTGACCGTTGTTACCGGTTTGTCCGTAACTCAGTCTCAGTTTAGCATTCGTAAGAACACTCTGTTCCTGCATAAAATCTTCTTGCATAAGTTTCCATGCAAATGCAGCTGATGGGAAGAAAGCCCATTTATTTTTCTCAGACAAAATTGACGACCCATCGTAACGTCCGGTTAAGGTAAACAGGTATTTGTCCAGCAGGTTATAATTGATCCTTCCGGTGTAGGATTCCAGCGTTTGTTTTGAGAAACCACTGGTTAATTCTCTGATGTCCAGTCCTGCTCCCATATTATAAAACAGGAAATCATCGGTTGTAAAATTTCTCACCTGATTGTAATACCCTTCAGAACGTTCCATAAACCTAGAAACTACCGCTGTAACATCAAACGAATGTTCTCCGGTGCTGAATTTATAATTAAGGATATTATCCCAGGCGTACGACAAATAGTTAAGATTATTTACCTGCGCTCTTCTGTTGGCAGCATTTCCACTAACACTTTTCGAGTATAATCCACGGTATTCGCCGTAACGTGTAAATTTCATATTTGGCGAAAACTTAGATGTTAAGGTTAGTCCTTTTGTAGGAGTCACTTTTAGTGCAATATCTCCAATCCATTGCAGGTATTTTGTTTCTTTGGTGATGTTATCAGCCTCAAACAAAGGATTTGTTATCTGAGTTTCTTTTTGTAAGGCATAATAGCGTAGTGTTCCGTCTTCATTATACGGACGTCCGTATGGTTTTAAACGGTAAGCGCTTCTGAAACCTTCCCAGCTTCCGGTGTTTTGTATAGCGTACGTCATATAGTTACCAACACTAATATTTAGCCAATCCGATAAATCGGATGACAAATCACCTCTCACATTGTATCTGGTATAGTCTTCACCTTCAAGCGTTCCGTTATCTTTTGTATACGCCAATCCAATAGAGTAAACTGTTTTATCGCTACCACCAGTTAAATTAAGCGAGTGGTTGGTTTGAAAACCGTTAACCAACATTAAATCAACCCAATCGGTATTTACTCCATCGGCAATATTTTGTAGCTCTTCTGCATCGAGGTAATCTCCTAACACAACTTCATCTCTGGTGTAGTCGAGATTTCCGGCAGCAAACTGGTTTCCTACCACATCATCTTTAATGTACTCAACAAATCCCGGAGTATCTTGCATTGGAGGTAGATGGTATGCCTGTTTAAAACCAAAGTAGTTACTGTAATTAATTTTCATTTCGCCTTTTTTCCCTTGTTTGGTTTCGATGAGAATTACACCGTTACTACCTCGCGACCCATATACGGCAGTAGCCGAAGCATCTTTAAGAATGTCCATTTTTTCAATATCTCCCGGATTCAGGAACGAAATATCATCCATAAAAACTCCATCTACAATAAAAAGCGGGTTTTGTCCGGGATTGAAACCTCCCTGATTAGCTGTTTGGTTTGAGTTAATGGTACTTGCTCCACGAATACGAATATTAAAACCTCCGGCTCCCGGTTTGTTATCGGTACGCTGAATAACCACACCTGCACTTTGGCCCTGAAGTGCAGAAATTGCGTCGACCTTATTGGCCTTCTCTAATTTTTGGTGATCAACAGAAGCAACCGATCCGGTTAAGTCGCCCCTTTTTACTGAACCATAACCAATGGCTACAACTTCATCTAATTTTATATTAGAAGAAGCCAAATGTACCTGTAAACTGGTTTGGCCGTTAAGAGCTACTTCCTGAGTTTCAAAACCAATAAATGAAAAAACAAGCGTACTTGAACTTTCTGAAACGTTAATTGTGAATTTACCGTCAATATCAGTTACGGTACCATTTGCAGTTCCTTTTTCAGCAATTGAAACACCTGGGATAGAAGTGTTGCTTTCATCAAACACAACTCCAGTAATTTGTTGTGTTTGCCCGAAGGTGTTAAATGATATGCCAATTAACATGGCTAACACCAATAATTTAAAATCGATTTTTTTCATAAACTTTAATTTAATTATTCAGTTCTGGGCTCAAATCTAATTTGCACTTGAATTTTCGTTATGGATAAATTATTCAAATACATAGACAGATGATTCAGAACATGGAAAGCACTCTAACAATCATCGCGTACATGACTGACAATCAATACCTTTTATTTTTCGTATAATCTAAAGGAGATTTTAATCTATCACTTGCCAAACAGGATAAAGCAATTCTGCGTTTGTGCTAAAACTAGAAAACACTGGAATTCCTTATCCATTCTTTTATTGACCGATATCATAAAACTGAAGGTTGTTCAGACACCTATTTCGGGAATCATTGACAGCTTGGGAAACAGCTTAATTAACCACAGTAAACCCAGCCGAGGAGAGGAACTGACCATTTGAATAATTTACAGCCAGTAAATACTTCTGCAAATAGGAGTTACAGAGATAAAAAGTTATTGTAAAATACTGGCAACCTTATATTTTATAAAATATTCACATACAATACGCTTATAAAGCAAAGCCAGCGAGGCGCTTCTCGAAAAAAATCATTTCGTTTATTTGTTTCAATGCCATTTTTCTCCTTTCGCCCGGGGTATTCTTCAATGTTAAAAATAAGGATAGGGGGCAACTATCTGCTCAGTAAAATGAATATATGCAACACATTATTCAAAACAAGATTTCTGAGTTACAAGAACAACTCCTGAATTACATCCCTGGCAACATGTAAGCCAAATACATTTTATACGTTCTTCATCAAAAAAATACATGCGATCGATACAGGTCTGTCAGTATTGCCAAGCGGCCTATCGTAGTCGACGATATTCTTGTGCGATAGATTCGACTAATTTAATTATGCAGAACCACAATCGCATTGAACAAAGAGTAACTTTCTCGTTCATCTCCAAATACAAATCTGGCACGCGGGGCATAACCCCACTGGCAATAAACGATCCATCAACCGGATTACCTTTAGTTGTTTCAACCGGCATCCATTCCTTACGTCAAATGGCCATAAGAATTGAATATGTCTTCCATTTATTGACTTCGTTACTCTTTATCCATCGAAAACGGAACTGTTTATTTGTTATGATTAATTGAAATACCTGGAAAATCCCAGCCCAGGTTATTTCTACTGAGGTATAGCAACCGGCATTGAATTTCGCCAGGAAAGTAGTTGAGTTTGCAATTCCTGAGCAAGCTCTTTCTCCTCGTCAATTCGATTTACTTTCTCTTGCGGATCTGTTTTTATGTTGTATAATTGAGCTTCTGTTCCATCCACATTTACAAGCAGCTTCCAATCCCCTTTTCGAATTGCCAGATTAGGCGAAATATTGTTTTTATCTCCCGGAAGTATTGAGCCTCCCGGGTTACTGGCGTATTCCCACATCACTGCGGGAGTATCTTCCATTTTAACGCCCCGGAAAGACTGACTTTTGTCTGTTCCATCAAGATTATCCGGTGTTTTAATTCCCAGAACGGAACAAAGGGATGGGAAAATATCAATAGCAGAAAGCACAGAGGTATCATCGACTACACCTGCAGGGAAGTGACCTTTCCAGTAAACGAAAAAAGGTTCCCTGATACCCCCCTCGTAGAGGCTCCATTTTCTGCCCGACAAACCTCCTGTAAATCCGGGAGCATAAAGTTTTCCATCATAATCATCAGGATATCTTTTGGCATTATAATAGTGTGGCCAGTCAGTTGGTCCATTGTCGCTGGCAAATACAATCAGGGTATTTTCGAGTTTCCCCATTTGATCGAGCTCATTGATAAAACGGCCTATTTGCTTATCAAGTTCTTCCAAAACCGCAAAAAACTTCTGTTCGTACGGATTGTCCGTTACCGCTTTCCATTTCTCCACTTTACTTGATTCGGGTAAATGCGGATCATGTACATCATTCGGACATAAATTGATGTAAAATGGCTTTTCGTCGCAATTTTGTATAAAGGTAAGGGCGCTGTCAATATAAATTGACGTAGAAACATGCTTTGGTGCCCAAACAATTTTTCCCTTGCCTAATTCCGCACTCTGTTTACATAATCCATCGTTGGGGAATAAAACCCGATCTCCAATTCCTTCAAAAGAAACCAGTGATTTATCAAAGCCATAATCTGTTGGATATGGTACATCTCCAAGATCTCTGCCTCCTCCCATATGCCATTTTCCGAAATGACCGGTTGCATAACCACTATTCTGCAAGGTACGTGCAAGTGTCATTACCGAAGGATCGAGATAATTGGCCATTGCCCGATTTTCGTTTTCTTTTGAGCCTGCAATGTAGGAATGTATCTTATGCCGCATTGGATAAGTGCCGGTATTTAATGCCACCCGTGACGGAGAACAAATTGGTGAATTCACATAAAAGTTTGTAAAGCGAACTCCCTGACTAGCTAAGGCATCAATGTTAGGTGTTTGTACTATAGAGTCACCATAGCAACTTAAATCGCCATAGCCCATGTCGTCAATAAAAATGATGGCTACATTTGTTTTATTAACTTCTTTTGTGTTTTTATCTTTTTGAGTACAGCCATACGCCAAAAAGAAAATAATACTTAGTATCAGAATCTGCTTCATTTCTGTTTTGTTTATAATTATCGAGCCTTGTATTTAAACCAGTTATCCAAATCCGGGTTCTCATTTTTTGTCGGAAGTTTTGCATTTACCGAGTTTAGCCAGTTTTTCAATTCGCTAAGAAGACTGTCTGCCAATTGAGGCTTTACTATGGACAAATCATCTAACTCGCCAGCATCTGCCTTGATATCAAACAATTCGACACGTTCTCCTAAAATGAGTTTGCCATAAGGTTTGTCCTGTACGGGAGAAAAACCATCCGTATCAAGATAGTCGCCATAATAGTAAATTAGTTTATAATCTCCTTTTCTTATTGCACTGGATGGGGTTTTTCCGTAATCGTGAATATAATGCGGATGATGCCAATAAATATTCTCACGTTTTAAACCTGAATTTCCGCTGATAAGAGGCAATATACTTTCACCATCTAATACTTTATCGTCCGGCGTTGTTCCTTCAGCTAAATCCATAAAGGTTGGAAACATGTCGACTAGATGTACCGGTACACTGCATTCGCTTTTTGTCGATTTCAGGTTTGGATAAGAGACTATTAAAGGAACACGTATACCTCCTTCATACAACAATCCTTTCGCACCTCTTAAAGGTGCATTATCCCATGCTCTGTTAAGAGCGCCATTGTCGGATGTAAAAATAACAACCGTATTTTTGTCTAACCCCATTGATTGCAAACTATCTTGCAATTTCCCAACCTGACTGTCAAGCAAATCCGTCATTGCCAGGTATTCAGCGGTAGGTACTTCTGTTACATCACCAAACCGGTTCGTTGATCTTTTATACCCCATGCTTGCATATTTTTCGACTAAACTATCCGGTGCTTGCAATGGCGTATGAATATTGAAATAAGATAAAAACGCAAAAAAAGGACGATCCTTGTTATTTTTAATGAACCTGATTATTTCATCTGTTTGGTCCACTGTTGCTTTACCCTTATCAACCTGGTCCCATGGTTTTTCCTTGGCACCACCAACAAAGTCAAAACCATAATATTCTTTTTTCTCGCTATCAGTAGCGTTTCCCACGTGCCATTTTCCACTGATAGCAGTGGTGTAACCGGCATCTTTTAGCATATTGGCCACTGTGTAATTGTTCTCAGGTAGTTTTTTCACCGGGTTTGGAGTTAGCAAAGGAGCATTAGGATAAACCCGGGTTGTATGCACTTGTGTTATACCTGTCCTTGCACCATATTGCCCGGATAAGAACTCTGCCCTAGTTGGGGTACACTCCACAGAAGTATACGCTTCGGTGAAACTAATACCGTTCTTAGCTAATCTATCTATATTCGGAGTTGGTATATGCGCATTACCATAGCTCCCAAGCCCGTTCCACCCCATATCATCAGCCAAAATAAAGACAATATTGAGCCTGCTATCTTCCGGATTGAGATTCTGTTTTGTGTTTTCTGTTGTATTTCTACATCCTGTAAAAGAAAGTATCACTACAAAAAATGCCAATAAAACAAGTTTGCTCTTACTTTTCATATGCGTATAAAAAATAGGTGGATTTAAAATCCACCTATTAGTTTATTATTAATAACCAGGGTTTTGTTCCAATAAAGGATTGGCATCAGTTGCCGATTGAGGAAGCGGAAACCAAATATGATTTTCTGTAGCATTGGATATTCCCCGATTGCGGGCATATTCAATGAATTTCCCATTTCTTATCAGATCTCTCCTTCTTTTACCTTCGTACCAGAATTCCCATCGTCTTTCCTTTAAAATTTGTTCTATGAGTGCCTCTTTTGTACCAAAATCAGCTAGCTGAATATCTTCCAGACCTGCCCTGTTCCTGATTTCATTAATCAGATCGATTGATTCTGAATTTGGGCCATTCAACTGATTAAGAGCCTCCGCTTTCGACAGAAGAATATCAGCGTATCTAATCATAGGGAAGTCATTTCCATGGGCATCTCCTGATGCATCCGGATCTGGTGGATATTTCATGGCACGTGTGGCGTCAGTATAGTCCGTTAACAGATTAACGATATTTCCTGAAGAGTTAATATACTTGGTCAGAATCCGCTTTCTTCTGTCATCATTTTCATCAAAACTGTAATAGAACTCATCATACAAGCGATACTGAGATGCGTAGTTCGCCCATTTCTCGTTGACAATTCCTTCCAAGCCTCCATCAAGTCCTTCTTTATACCCCCACGGTGCTGTGGTTGCAAACAAGTTGTTTTTATCATTTTGGTTGGCCAATTTTGTTTTAACCAAAATAAACTCGCTGTTGTGCTCATTTTCAAGGGCGAACAGGTCGTAGTAATTGGTGAACAATTCAAATTCATTGCTTGAAATAATATCCTGGGCAACATTGGCACATTTTTGCCATTGCAGTGTGTTAAGGTACCATTTGCATAGTAATGCCTGGGCTCCTGCGCTGTGCACACGGCCATAGGCAGGCTCGTTCCCGGGATCAGGAAGGTCGGGAATTACTGCTAACAGCTCGGTCTCCACAAAGGTGTAAAATTCTTCCTGTGTTGCTCTTGCAATTTCAAGTGGATCACTCTGACTGGTTCTAATGGGTAATGGGCCGAATTGATTCCATAATTGATAATATGACCAGACTCTTAAAAATCTGGCTTCAGCATATATCTGACTTTTATCCTGATCACTACTAAAGTCAGAAACATTTTCGACACTCTCCATAACAATGTTCGCATCCCTAATCATCCGCCAGTATTCCATCCAGTCAATCGCTTCCATAGAATTGGAAGGATCCCATCTAAAGCCGATTAGCGGAGCTGCTGTTCCGTTTTCGCCACCACCGGTTTGCCACAAAATATCCGTGGTCATTTCTTCTCTTTTGACAATATTTCTGGTTCTGCCAATTTCTCCATTCCTGCCATAAGCATCGGCAAGTACAGACTCCAATCCTTTTTTTGTACTCAAAAGGTTGTCAGAAGCAAATTGCGATTGAACAGGCTCTTCTAGTATTGATTCGCATCCATGCAACAGTATAATTGCAATAAAGGCGTATACTAAATATTTAATTTTATATAATGCTTTCATTTTGAATTACTTTTAGTAAGATTAAAAATCAAGTTTTACTCCAAATATCAATGTTCTAGCTGACGGATAAGCATTAAAATCTATCCGGAAATTAGGATTATTGTTAGGGTTCACTGCAGGATCTAATCCAATATAATCTGTCATAGTGTAAAGATTCTCGCCGGTAACATAAATCTGAGCAGACTTAATAAATCTGTTTATCTGAGGTAAATTGTAACTTAATCTTACCGTTTTAAGCCTAATGTATGAAGCATCAAGCAAGGTATGAGTATTTGCAACTCTACGTCCAAATTTCAGCGGATCAACAAATGAAGGATATTCATTGGTTGGATTGCCAGGTGTCCATCGATTCAGATAAGGCTCTGCGAATTTGTTTCTCCTAAAGTTAATCGGGAAATAATTGTCGATTAAGTTACCATTTAGCATATCAACACCTTCAACACCTTCAATAAATACGAATAAACTGAAATCCTTAAAGGAGAAAGTATTGCCCATTGACCATTGGAAATCGGGGAATGAATTTCCTATAACTACTCTGTCTTTGTCCGTAATTACTTTGTCGCCGTCCTGGTCTACATACTTCAAATCACCAGGCTGATAGTCTTCTGTAGACTGGCTGAAATCGTCACCTTGCTGCCAAATCCCGTCAACTGCCCAGCCGTAGTAAGAATTAAGCGGGAGTCCGGGTTTTATGATTGCTACCTGAGAAACGTGAGTGTATCCTGCTCCAACAATAATTTCCGACATTCCTCCCAAATCTTTTACTTCATTTTTCATTGTTGTAAAAGTCAGGTCTGTTCTCCAACTGAAATCCTGGGTAGTAATATTTACGGTGTTCACCGATAATTCAAATCCTCTATTATCGATGCGTCCAACATTTGACAAGATACTGTTAAAACCTGTTGACTGAGGAATTGGTAGGTCCAGAAGCATATCAGTTGTTTTCTTTTTGAAATAATCAATACTTCCGCTTACTCTACTATTAAATAATCCAAAATCCAATCCCACGTTAATTTGCTCTGTAGTTTCCCATTTCAAGTCAGGATTAGGAATTCTAAGTGGTCTCGTTCCTGTCACCGGGCTTTCATTCCAAATGGCTGTTTGCCCTGATCCAAAGGTGCTTAACGATGGAAAATTCCCAATTTCCTGGTTACCCGTTTGTCCCCAACTTGCTCGTACTTTTAAGTTACTTATAAAATCAATTTCCTGAATAAAATCTTCATTAGATACTTTCCAGGCAAATGCGGTAGATGGGAAATAACCAAATTTATTGTTTGTTCCGAAACGAGAAGATCCATCAGCCCTAATGGTTGCTGTTACAAGGTACTTATCATTCAATGAATAATTTACACGACCAATATATGATGCTAATCGGTTACCGGTTAAATAATTGCTAATACCGAAAGTTGACTGATCTCCGATTCCTAAACTGTTTGCGCCTAAAGATTCATTAGGGAAACCACTCGCCTGATTACTAAGACCATTAGTAACAAACCGCTGGTAAGTTGTTCCAGCCATAACATTTATAGAGTGAATATCAAAAGTTTTGCTGTAATGAACAGTACCTTCAACCAGGTAGTTACTTTTTTCTACATTTTGATTTGCCGCAATTCCTGCGTTGTTTCTACCGGCTTTAGTCAGACTGGAAATAAAACTTTTACGACTCTCGTTTACAAAATCACCTCCAACATTCAGTTTTGCGAAAAAGTTAGATGTGAAATGATATTCACCGTACATTGAAGCCATGATTCGGTTTGTATTTGATACTGAGCTCATTCCTTCTGAAACAGCAACGGGATTGTCCACTGTCAGAAATGGTGATAATGCATATTCACCGTTGTCATCAAATACAGGTAACGTTGGATCAAAATTATATGCCGCATACAATGGTCCTGCCCATTCGTTAATTCCAAACCCGTTTGCAATGAAATTATCTTGCGTGTAAGTACCGGTCGCATTAAAACCAATGTTGAATTTATCTGAAATATCTGATTTTAGGTTTATTCTCGCACCATATCTGCTAAAGTCAGTATTTTTCATTATTCCTTCCTGATCCATATAGTTTAATGATATATAATAGGAAGTCTTTTTTGTTCCGCCTGAGAATGCCAGTTGGTGATCATGAACTAACGCATTTTCATTATTCAGTTCGTCCTGCCAATCCGTACCTTTTCCTCCGTTGGCGATATCACCTACCAAAGATTCTTCACTATCTCCACCAGCTGCAATAATCTCATTGATAACTTTTTTATAATCCTGAGCACTTAAAAGATCAAGCTTTCTTGCTCTGTTCTGAATCCCCAGGTAACCCTGATAACTGACTTTCATATTTTCATTCGTCCCTGATTTTGTCGTTATCAATATCACACCATTTGCTCCTCTTGATCCATAAATTGCAGTTGCAGAAGCATCTTTTAATATCTCAATTGACTCGATATCTGAAGGATTTATCGAAGCCAGTGGACTTCGAGGACTTCTATTGGCGCCAAAAGCACTTATTGAACCATTATCTACAGCCCTTGAATTATCAATTGGTAAACCATCAATTACATATAGAGGGCTGTTACCTGCATTTATTGAGCTTGCTCCCCTAATATTTATGGAGATACCTCCACCAGGCTCGCCGCTATTTTGAACAACATTTACACCGGCACTCTTACCAATCAGCATTTGATCAACCGAGTTAGTCACTCCCTCCTGTAAATCAGAAATTTTTACTGAAGAAACTGATCCGGTGATATCGCTTTTCTTGATGGTTCCATAACCAATGGCCACAACTTCTTCAAGACCGATAGCATCAGCTTTCATTATAATGTTAAATTCTCTTTCAGAACCTACCTCCACTTCCTGTGTAAGCATTCCAACAAATGAAAATTGAATCACATCTGTAGCGGAGATGTTGGCCAGATTAAATTTACCATTAACATCACTTACTGTTCCTTTTGTTGTTCCTTTTACAACAATTGTTACCCCTGGTAATGGTTCGCCACTTTCGTCGGTAACAGAACCGGTAATTGCATTTTGCTGAACACTTGAGGAAAAATCACCTGAAGTACCCTCTTTGGTAAGTACAATAAATCTGTCCTTAACAACGTACTCCACATCAGTACCTTCAAAGAGAGTAGTTAGTACCTTATCGATTTTCTGGTTTTTAAAATCGACTGAGACTTCGCGGTCAACATCAATTAATTTACCGCTGTACATAAAATAAAATTCGCTTTGATCTTCGATTTTAGAGATGACTTCTTTTACCGTTGTCTTTTCAAGGCTTAAATTCAACAACTTGGTTTGCGAATATGTTTTGCCTGCATAAGCCCAACCTATCGACAGTAAAATCAGCAAGGTAGTTAGTTTCATAATTCGAAAAAATTTTTTCGGATCAGAGAATTGTGCACACTCCGACCTGTTAGTCATTTTTTTCATACTTTTGTAATGATTAGTTTGTAATTGCCCTGTACCGATATACAGGGTTAAAATTAAATCTCTGCAGGGAAGTGTTAGCGCATTTCCCTGTTGTTTTTCATATAAAAATGATTATACCTTTAAGCAGGTAAAAGATGAGTTGATAGTTTATTTCATAAGCTGATAATTTTTGTTAGTTAGTCTGTTGTTCTATTCTTTTTTCTCGATAATTATTTTTTGCCTTGAATAGGTTTCGTCGGGTAATTTTATACGCTTAATAACTGTGTAAGTTACCGGGGTGGCTATTGTCATTAAATCAAGAATCTGGAACAGCGGTTCATCAATAAAAGTTACAGTATAAACGTAATCTTCAATTTCTGTATCAACCTGAATATTAACATTGAACATCCGGCTTAAGCGCTCAGCTACTTCCAGAATAGGAGTATCTTCGAAAATTAGTTTTCCTTCTTTCCATCCAACGTATTTGTCGATAGTTCCGATTTTAGAAACAACTGCACCTGTTTCTTTATTATATGCAACATGTTGGCCTGGCTCCATGCTGCCAAGTGTATGTAACTCTCCTGGTGCATACTGCTCTTCCAGCACAACCTTGCCATTTACAAGCGTAGTTTGTACCTCTGCATTCTCGGGGTAAGCCATTACATTAAAAGCCGTACCTAATGCTTTCACATTCAATTTTCCGGTTTTAACAATAAACGGTTTTTCAGGATTATGAGCTACTTCAAAAAATCCTTCTCCCTGTAATTCAACCTCACGAGTGTTCCCCGGGAAAAAATGGGGGTATTTTAACCTGCTTCCGTAGTTCAGGTGAACTGTTGTTCCATCAGACAATTGTACAACAGTTCTTGAACCTATTGGAGCAATTATTTCAAGCGAATCAACAGCCGCTGTAGCATATTGCAAGTTAAATGTTCTATTTTCAGATAGTGTGTAAAATAAAAAAGCAAGAACCGGAATAAGCAATATCGCAGCAGCCCGCGTTAGCCACTCTTTAAAAGAATGTGAGGTGATTGTTCTTCCTTTTCCTTCTGGTTTATCCTGTTCATCAATTTTTTCCTGAATTCGATCAAATAATTCGATAAACCTCTCATCATCCTCTAAACCCTCATCTTCTTTATAATGCATCCAGTCTTCAAATCCCAATTCACGTCCTTTATCTGTGAGCGCCTCTTTTTCTGCCCAAAACAATACCTCTTGCAATTCTGCCTTAGTACAATTGTTATTTAAAAATTTTATGAGTAAGTCTTTTGTCATTCTTTTCTTCAGTTTATACCCCCCCGGTCTCCCGGGAAGGTATAATTTTAACTAACTAAACTATTTCTAAAGAAACTTTTCTTTTCATTGTTTAGTAAGTTTTACGCACAACTTCCCCTGTAGGAGTATATAAAAATTCATTATTTTTTAAGGAAGAAAGAAAACACAGAACAAAACACTGGTTGTCAACCCATTATCCAAATGCTTTTTTAAAAATGATAAGGTGTTTACCATGTGCTTTTTAACAGTATTTACTGAAATATCCAGCTGTTTCGCTATTTCCTCATGCGAAAAACCATCTTCGCGACTTAGCTTAAATATTTCTTTCTGACGTGGAGTAAGTTTATTGAGCAAACTTTTTAACTTCCCATCCAGTTCTTTATACTGCAATTCATCAATAACTTTAGGTGAACTTTGAACTGTTTGTATGGAACCAAGATATTCCAAATACTTTTTTTCGCTAAGTTTTTTCCTTAGTTGCGATATTGAAGAATTATAGGCGATGGTGAATATAAAGGATTCAAAGGATGAAAATGTATCCAGTTTTTCTCTGGATTCCCATATTTTCACAAATACTTCTTGCACAATTTCTTCGGCTTCAGCTTCGACCTTGATATACCTAAAAACAAAACCGTATAACCTTTTACAATATCTTTCATAGATGTTATAAAAGGCAATACGATCACCTGTTTTTAATTTTAATAGTAATTCTTTATTTGATCTGCTGTTTTTCAAAGATAGTTTAGCTAGCGAATAGACAAATATATAAATTCATTTACATTTTAATGAGATTATCAATAAGGAGGAAATTCGGGAGTACTTTTTAAAACGACAAAAGCGCCTAAATCAAAAATTTAAGCGCTTTTGTTTTGTCAACTTATAAACGGTAGACAAGCAATTTTTAGATCGTAATCGTCATTATCGAATGAGGTAAACTTTCCAGATCGGTTGATTTGCCATTGATCATCAATCGGTAGTTGAATTTTTCGTCTGATCTGTTCAGTACAACAACGGCAATTGTACCATCAGGATTTACAAAAGCAGTTGCCTGCAAATCGGTGCGACTCGACGATGCTGCAATTCTTTTGGCTCCTTCTTTTACAAACTTCGAAAAATGTCCGATGTAATAGTAGCTGTTGGAATAAATTAATTCGCCGGTTTGCGTATTGGCGTGTATCGGTGCAAAACAAAAGTTGCCAACATGGTTTGGTCCGCCGGTTTCGTCCAGTATGATATTCCAGTCGGTCCATGCAACTGTTCCGCTGTTAAAATCATTCAACATCGAATAGCCGTAGCGTTCGCCCAAAGCCCAGTCGTCAACCCGGTTAATATCAAATGCTTCAACACAGCCTTCAGTAAAAATGAGTTTCTTATCGGGGAAAGCGTCGTTTACCAGTTTTGTGTTTTCAAACTGCATATCGCCACCGGTCCAGGGTTCGTACCAGTGAAAGCCAATGCCCCAAACATATTTTGCAGCTTCCGGATCGCTTAAAATTGTTGTAGCACGCTGATAAACCTGATCGCGGTTATGGTCCCAGGCGATTAGTTTTTTATCGCTCATTCCGCTATTTTGCAAAGTCGGCCCAAGATATTTCTTTATAAAATCGCGCTCCTCATCGGCAGTATACACGCATGATTCCCACCGTTGCACAGCCATTGGTTCGTTTTGTACCGAAAGGCCCCAAACAGGAATGTCGCGTTTTTCGTACTCCTCAATAAACTTCACGTAATAGTTTGCCCAGGCCGGTTTAAACTGTTCCAGTAGTTTTCCCCCCAGCAAAACGTTATTATTGCTTTTCATCCATGCCGGAGGGCTCCAGGGGGTAACAAACATTTTTAATTCTCCACCTGCCGCTTCAATCGCTTCTTTTATAAACGGAATACGGTATTGCTCGTCGTGCTGAACATCAAAAGTCGTTAAGAGCGAATCATTCTCATCCAAGTAGTTGTAGGATGCGCTCGAAAAATCACAGCTGGCAATATTTGTACGCGAAAAGTTATAGCCTATTCCTTTTTCCGGGTCGTAAAACGCAGTAAGTATTTCCTTCCGGACGTTTCTTGGCATTTTATAAAATGTTTCGGCCGAGGCATCCGTTAAAGCCGCTCCTATTCCTTCGATCGTTTGAAACTGTTTTCCCGGATCAATCAGAATAAAAGGCTGTGTTTCCAGAGGCTGGCTGGCAGCTTGCAAGCTAAATTCGCCAATTGTTTCTAACCTCAGATTGGTATCTTTTGCAGTTACATACACATTTACTTTTTCGGGATTTACTACTACCGGCGGTTGATCCACATCCTTATTTGCTTCCCTGCTTGTGCATCCGGCAATAAATAAACCCGATACAGCAAAAACTCCAACCACCGCTTTCAAAATATTCTTCATGATCATCTTCTTTTTCTTCGTTCAACATTATTGTGTAAAATGCCGGAACGACTAACAAAAAAAGGTTGCGGAACTTCCCATCCCGGGAAGCCCACAACCTTTGTATATATCTACCTTTTCTCTCTTATTCTTTTGTAACTGTTAAAACCGCCTGATCGTTTCCTGCCGAAAGATCAACCGTAAATACATAAGTTGCACCGTCTTCCAGTGTAACTCCATCAACTAATCCGAGGTTACCACTATCGCGGCCATTTGTACCGTCGCCAATAAATACAATATCGCTTGTTGTTGAAATGGCATCTCCTCCAAATTCTCCTCCCCAACCTTTTTGGTGGAAGAATTTAAAGTTGATTCCGTCGGTGCTGATATTTGTACCTCCAACTACAGTCATCTGATATTTTTTGTTGCCGATTGGAGCCATGCACAATGCATTGTCAGGACTCCAGCCCACAGTTTTATCAGCTAACGATGGTTTACCAACATTCTCGCCAATCACCCAAACGGCACCTGTTCCGTCAGCATTTAAAGCAGCTGGAGAGTTACCATCCAAAGCCTCAATTATGAAATAATTTAGTGCCAGATTAGCTGTTACACGATATTTCCCTGTAATCGGAACAAAAGTGTATAATCCGTCTTCCTGCGTAGTCAGATAATCCGCATCAATCCACCAGTCGGCAATATTTCCCAAACCCTGAATATTTACGTCCTGCCCTTGCGTCAGATCAATATCAAGCTGATAATTTTCTTTATCAAGCATATTCATCTTCTCACCGTTAAGCAGAATTTCAAAGAATGGGCCCGCCTTATATGTTTTAGTGTTAAATGTTACCGAATACGTTCCTCCAACCGGGCTTACAAAAGGAATATCTTTTGAAACGCCATTTGTTATTTCTCCGGCTTCCCAGCCAAATACGATTTCTGTTCCTTTGTCATCAACCACCGGCGTTTTAATGTAGGCCGACAAATCCGTTGACGGGAATGCCTCAGTAGCTGCATACTCATTTTCTTCGCCGGTAGGCAACATGGGATACGATGCGTTTTCGCTTACCAAAATCAGGTAAGGATATTGCGCACGAGTAATTGGAACATCAAAAGTTTCCATACTGCTATTCATAGTTGTATTCAGTAATACAAACTCCAGAGTTGCCGTTCCATCAGGAATATCCTTCTCAAAAGGAATTTCAATTGTTCCTGTATATTCCCCATTTTCTTTTGTGCGAATTGCTGTTCTTTCCACCTCTTCTTCGCCAAAATAAAGAATGGCAGTTAGTGTCGATAGCGAAATTTCGTCGCTAACCGAAACAGTAAACGGAAGCACATCTCCGAAATGTACATTTGAAAACTGGTTCTCTATTTCCATAACGGGATTTCCCGCCGGTTCGATTTCGCTGATATCATCGGAACACGACAAAACAGCCAAACCCAAAATGCCTAATATCAAATATTTTAAGTTCTTCATTGCGTTAGTTTTTATTTTTTCCATTGGTATGAAATAACCGATTTAGCAGGCACTTCGTAACTGAAGTGATTTGTGCCATCGTCAAGTGTTATCATTTTTGAGGTCGAATTGCTGTTCAATAATACCACAGCGTAAGTTCCGTCGGTGTTTTCAAATGCCGAGTAGTAAAATCCGGCATCAGAAAAGCCCGAAGTACCGATACGCACTGCACCTGGCTTAACAACCGACGACAAGTGGCCGATAATGTAATAGTGCGAATTACGTGTAATTGATGAATAATTTGCCCTATCGATATCCACCGCGCCATAACAAGTCTGGCATCCGCCATCGCGGTTGGGGCCTCTGTCGCTATCCAGCATCAGGTTCCATACAATTACTCCTTTACTCCAGTTATTTACAGTTCCCAGTGCTACTTCGCGCATATCTTCAATTAAACGATTTTGCAGGTTTCGGCCATCATTCCAGGTACCGATAGATGTTTCAGTGAAAATCAACTCTCTTTCAGGAGCTTTTTCGTGTATATCCAAAAGCTCTTCCTTGTTTCCACCATAATTGTGATAGGCTGCACCGACCACAATATCTTCGTCAATCCCTGCATTGTAAATTTTCACCGGGTAATCATTCTGCTCGCCCATGTTATCGTAGTTGTAATTGTGGTCGAACAAATAAATTTTTGTGTTCAACGATGCTGCTTTAAAAGCAGGCACCAGGTTGTTTTTCACAAATTCAAGTTGTTCTTCCCAGCCCATATACAACGACGCTGAATTACCTCTGTTAAGCGGTTCGTTTTGTGGGGTAACCGAATAAATATCGATTCCGTATTCCCTTAAAACCTGAATCCACTTTACAAAATACGTGGCATAATCGGCATAATACGCCGGATTTAACTGACCGCTAGTCCACGAATTGAATGGCTGTAAATCAGTAAGGTTATTCACTTTCATCCAGCGTGGGGAAGTCCAGGGCGATCCCAAAATTTTAAGATCAGGATTAATTGCCTGAATTTCCTGTAAAATCGGAATCACGTAATCGGTTTCTTCCGAGGTGAGGCCGAAGTTTTCAATTCCCTCGGTATCGCAACAGGTATATTCGCTAAGTGAAAAGTCGGAACAACCGATGGCAATACGAACGTAACTGTAGCCCATTCCCTCTGTTGGCGAGAAAGTTTCTTTCAAAAACTTCTCACGGTTATCTTCTGTCATCTGTAACAGATTATAACAGGTTGAACCGGTAATTGCCGCTCCAAAACCATCCATTGTCTGATAGCGTGTTTCAGGCTCCAGATTAATGGTTGTTGGCGACATATTGCTTTTATCGCTAAAGTCAACCGCTTTTGTTGCAAAATCCAACGACCGGGTATTGGTAGTGATGTATAGTGTAACATCTCCTGTTACCGGTTCCGGTTGTTCAGGTTCTTCAACTTCACCATTATTATCATCGCTACAGGCAATAAAACCACAGCAAAGCAGTGCTATCAGCAAAATAAATTTTATATCGAATAATTTCCTCATTGTATTAAAGCGTTACTTTTTCAATGTTTACCGTGTTATCGTTTAGGTTGATTGTAAAACGATAGTTGGCTGATTCAACAAGCGGATCGTTCTCACCATTCGGAATGGTCCAATCGTTATCGCCTGAAATGATCTGTTCGCCGGTAAACGTAAACTGACCTGCTTTTTTCTCATTTCCCCAACCGGTATTTTCAAAAGGTTTGAATCCGGCGAAATGATCGTGATCACCCGGAGTGAAGAACGTTCCCTGGTAAATGCCATCCCCGATTTGACGCAACAACACATAATTCAGCACGTTTCCGAAACCCCAACTGGTATGAACGCGGGTGTGTCCGGCGTAAACTGCCCCGATTTCCTCAGTACTAACGTTGGTAGGATAGCCCAAACCGTAACCACAAGCCAGAAGGTATTGTGGATAAGAAGGATTATCAACGCCTACAAAAATATTTTTACGAACCGGGTTGTAGTAAATGGTGTATTCACCGGTTTCTCCAAGGAAAGTTACACGGCTGTCGGCTGTGCGCTCGAAGAAATCGGGATTGTAAATATTAGCTGCATCACCCAACTGCCCAAACACAGTGTAGGTTTTTCCCTTTTCCAGTGTGCGGGTAAGCGTGCGGAAAGCTTCGCCGTTAACATCCTGATTGGCGAATGCAGAAAGGGCCAAATCATCATCGCCCAACTGGCTTCCGGTGGTTGCCGCTGTAAAAGCGTAATTATCGAAAACGAAGGTTTTTGTGTAATCGGCATCAGGCGTATACACAAAAGCCGACTCGCCATTTTGGTCGATCATGGCCAATTTTCCATTAACATTACCGTACACATCGCCACTGTAATCAATCGTATTATCAGAATTGAGTTGCTCTGCAATTTTGTAATTCACCGATGTTTCCAGCGTTAAGTCGTTACCCGCAAACTGGTTGTTGTCTGATGGCTCCAACGTAACCACGCTACCATTGTCGGTAACCAAATAAAGCTGGCTGTAAACCGGGCGACTCCCTGTTAGTTCTGTAATATCAGCACTTACCGAACCGTTAAGAACATTTCGGGCCTCCAACTTTATCCGCACCGCGGAATTATCGGCCTGATCAACCAATAAGGGAACATAAACCGAATGTTCAACCGAATAATCGTCGCCGGCTAATGGAATTTCGCCGCTTGCTACAGTTCGTCCTTCCGAAACCAGCTCGTAAGCCAGCGAAGTAAGCATTGTAGACGGATCGGTAATTCTTGCCGACAAGGTAATTGAGTCGCCAAATGTAAAGCTCGAAGGGCTAACTGTTGCCGTCTCAATAAAAGGTGTAGATTCTTTTCGGGGGCCGTATTCGTCTTCGCATGAAGCAAATAACGAGGCAATTATCCCGGTTAAAATAAAAATTTTATATAAAGGTTTCATTTTACTCTCTTTTATATTTTTCGGTTTGAATTCTAATATCCGGGATTTTGTACCAGGTTTGGATTCTGGTCAATAATATCCTGCGGAACAGGAAGGATATACGACAGGTTTGTAAACGGATAAACCTGTGCCGGACGTCCTTCGTCTTTATCGTACACTGCATTCATTACTTCCTCTACTTTTTCCAAACGAACAAGGTCGAACCAGCGCTGGCCTTCCATTGCCAGCTCAAGACGGCGTTCTTTCAGATAAGCTTCCATAATTGCATCCTCTCCCGCTGAAGCTGCTACAGGAAGATTGTTCAAGCCTGCACGCTGGCGGGTTTGGTTGATAATCTGAGCTGCACCACTATAATCTCCTTTTCCGATCAGCGCCTCAGCTTTTAGCAAAAGGATATCGGCATAACGCATTTTTATTGTACTGTTGTAGGCACTACGGCATTTGTACATAAATGCATAATTATCAGCCGGGTAATAGATATTCCAACCGCAACTGTAAAAAACAACTGTTTCGGCGTAGCGTTTGTCACCCACTTCGCTTTTAAAAGCTTTAATCAAATCGCGTGACGGTGTGATCCACTTCGCCCAGGTGAAATAGAAAGTCCAGTCGTTAAGCGGACGACCATACATCCAGGTTGCCCAGTTGGTATTTCCAGGAAAATATTGTGCTTCAAAAATGGTCTCTTTTGTGTTACGGGCTTTGGCATCAATTGCCTTGTTTTCTTGTGAAGGTGGCGAGTTCGGATCTGTTAGTACGACACCAAACAAATCGTTGAAATCGTCAACCAGTTCATAGCCATCGGCAGCCAGCTCATCGGCATACTGAATTACTTTGTCGTAATCGCGTAAAGGTTTTTCGGCATAAATTTTAGCCAGCAAAGCACGGGCAACCGATTTTGAAAACTGAGTTTTATCCTGTGGGTCGTTATCTGGTGCATATTGTAAACCTTCCAAAAGATCGATCTCAATTTGCTGGTAAATCGTTAATGCATCGGTTTGTGGCGGGAAATAAGCCGGGTAAACATCATCAATGGTTTCTGAAGTAATGTCGCCGGCAACAGTTGTTACCAAAGGAACATTTCCCCAAATCCGAACCATGTCAAAATAGATCATCGCCCTTAATATTTTCGCCTCGGCTTTATACTGAAGTTTTTCAGCATCTGTTAAAGCCGGATCGTTTACGTCGTCAATAAAACTGATCAAGCGGTTGGCCTGTGCGATATTTCCCATGTGGCTATTCCAGTCCCTTCTCAGGTTCGTATTCGAGCCTTCAATTGAGTTGACTTCGAATGGAGTAGTTTCGGCACCCGGAGAACCTGCATAGGCATTATCAGAGTGCGATTCGGCCAGCAACAACATATCCAGGTACCAGTGTTCCTGGCTGTTTTTGTACAAATTAAGTAGAGTCTGTCTGTGCGCTAAAACGTCAGATTTATCTTCAAATACAACCTGAACACTGTCCTCGCTCACTCCTTCAGTTACATCTGAATAGGTATCTAAAGGATCATAATCCATGGAGCAAGCTGCTAACAGCGATAGGATTAGAATAGATAAAATATATTTTGTCTTCATTTTCATGTGATTAAAATTGTTTATTTATATGGTATCACATGGAACTCGCTGTTTAAACATTTGCTTTTGTGCGAACTATTTCCATGCTCGTTTCATATGATTTAAAATTCAACATTCAACCCAAAAACAAAAGTCTTACTGTGTGGGTAGGTTCCCCAATCGATACCTTGAACGGCACCACTGTTCCCCCATTGATTTACTTCAGGATCCATTCCGCTATAGTCGGTAAGCGTTAACAGGTTGGTTGCGGTAACATAAGGTTGCAAACGCGAAACACCCAGTTTGTTAAGAATACCGCCACTGAAGTTGTAAGAGAAGGTTATATCTTTTACACGCAGGTAACTGCCGTCTTCAACAAAATAACTTGAAGGTTGCATAACAAAACCGGCTTTTGGTACATCAGTAATTTGTCCGGGTGTACGCCAGCGGTGAAGCACTTCTGTAGATTGGTTTTTCAAATCGTACATTCCCATCACATCCCCTTTCGAGGCATTAAAGATGTCGTTGCCAACAGCTCCCTGCAGAAAAACATTCAGGCTAAAACCTTTGTACGAAAACGAGTTGGTTAACCCAAAGGTAAAGGCCGGGTTCGGATCGCCAATGTAGGTTCTGTCTGACGCTGTAATTTTGCCGTCTTCATTTGTGTCGCGGTACATCAATTCTCCTGTTTCCGGATCAACTCCATCACTTATATAACCATAGAATCCACCAAGCGCACGTCCGGGTTCGTTACGTACAACACGAATTTGGTGAAAGGCGTCAGTAGTTTCAGCATCATAATAAATTTGCTGTAATTCCAGACTCTTCAATTCATTTGTGTTATGCGAAATATTAAAGTCGGTGTTCCAGGTGAAAGCACCTGTAAAGTTGCGGGAACTTACCGATAACTCAACACCTCGGTTCATCATTTCACCCTCGTTTCGTACAATATTGCTTGATGCTGCAGCACCCGCCGGCAGCGAAACATACATCAGCATATCTTCAGTGTGTTTCGAATAATAGTCCATTGCAATCGTTACGCGGTCCGAAAATAATGTGGCATCCAAACCAAGGTTAACCTGAGAAGTAGTTTCCCATTTTAGGTCGGATGTACGAAGGTTTGCCTGTGTAATAAGCGGCAATGCATCTTCCTGCCCTGTTTCGAACCAGGCCTGACGAGTAATGTTGTAACGTTGCAAATAAGCATAGTCGCCAACTCCCGACTGGTTACCGGTTTGTCCCCAGCCACCTCTGATCTTCAAATCGTCGATCCAGGTTAATCCCTGCATGAATTCTTCTGACGACATACGCCATGCTGCCGAGAATGAAGGGAATGTTCCCCAACGATAATCGGGATGTAGTTTTGACGAACCGTCTTCACGAACATTGAATGTAAAAAGGTACTTACTTTCGTAATTGTATGACAAACGTCCGAAAACCGACATGATTCCCCAGGCCGAAGCGCCGGTACCGGTACCGTTCCAGGAAATTTTATTTGCCGCGTTTAAAGTATGGATAGTATCATCTTTATAGTGCGAGCCATTAACATAGCTTTGCGACCACTGCGAATCGGTCCACGAAGTACCGGCCATTGCTTCAAAATTGTGTTTCTCGGCAAATGTCTTTTTAAAGGTCATTACATTATCGAAAACCATCAATGTATTGGTACTTCTGGTATCCCAGGCATTTCCCCAGTCATCTCTGTCGGAACCATGTACCGGAGGATTAAAACCTGTATTTTTGCCGTTACGACGATCTAAAGTGAACGATGATTTCAACGTTAATTCAGGTAAAAAAGTAATGGTTGAACTACCTGAAGCAATCAGGCGGTTCTCGTTATTCTTATTGTTTTTACCATTTTCGATCGATTCGATCGGGTTTACAATATTTTGTCCGAAGAAAGTGCGGTTATATAATCCTGTTTCAGGATCGACAATGTTTGACGCGGTTGGCAAGTTAACAACCGATAGCACTACACCTCCTCGGTTTGATCCGGCGCCGGTAGTTACTCCGTTGCGGGTGTTATCCGAATACGACAAATTTAAACCAATATTCAACCAGCTACGTACCTGGCTTTCGAGGTTACTGCGCAGGTTATATCTGCGGAAAAATGCAGAGCTGAGAACCCCTTTTTCATTCAAGTAACCTCCGGAAATAAAGTAGCGTGTTTTTTCGTTACCATCCGAAATCTGTAACTGATAGTTTTGAGTGATACCCGTTCCGTATACTTCGTTGAACCAATCGGTTTGATCTGTGGTACCATCAGGAATTGCCCCCGGACGAATTTCGTCCATCAGCTCCTTATACTGGGCAGCATTTAACGACTCGATCTGGTTGGCAACATGGCTAATACCAAATTGCGTATTCAGCGAAATTTTTGCTTCGCCACTGGCCTGCTTGGTGGTAATAAGAATTACACCGTTTGCCGCTCTCGAACCATAGATTGCCGCCGATGAAGCATCTTTCAGGATTTGCATACTGGCAATATCCATTGGCGAAAGGAAGTTGAGGTTATCAACCGGAACCCCATCCACCACGTATAAAGGATTGTTGCTTCCGTTAAACGAAGTAGTACCACGCACACGAATAACCATTTCGCCACCGGGAGCTCCGTTAGGCTGGTAAACGTTAACACCTGCCGCTTTTCCCTGAATGGCCTGTGCTGCCGATACAATCGGACGTTCGTCGATCTCTTTGGTTGAAACTGTTGAAACCGCTGTGGTAACATCTCTCCGGGCAACCGAACCATAACCGATTACCACTACTTCATCCAACTGCTTTAAGTCTTCTTTCAACGCTACTTTGATTGTGCTCTGGTTACCCACAGTAACTTCCTGCGAATTGTATCCAATAAATGAAAAGACAAGAATAGCATCATTTCCGGGAACTGAAATCATGTAATTACCGTTTGGATCGGTAAGCGTGCCTTTCAACGTGCCTTTGATTACAATATTCACACCTGGTAAGGGATCGCCAGATGCATCACTTACCACTCCCCGAATTTCAATCGGGTTTTGTGCCTGCAATGAGAGATTAAAGCCCATTAACACCACTAAAAAAAAGAGTGGAATTTTAAATTTTAAGAGTTTTGTCCTCATAAAGAATTTGATTAGTTAAATATTTATTTAAACAGATTTTATTCCCCGACATGGGAAACAGGTAATGGCTCTATGCAAAAAACACTAGCTCGAAAGATTAAATCTCCATCTGCTGTTTTAAGTTCGTAAAGCTTATCTGTTTTCTCAATTACAAAACTATGGCTTGAGTAGCTTGCTTTTTTTTTGAGGGATAGGAAAGTGGATTAATGCGAGCACACAAGAAATGTACAACACTCTATTTCTGCCACTTAACAAAATGAAACACAGAAATAAAAGTGGACTAAGGGGAAAATAATAAAGAAATATTAACGGAAATAATCGTGAAAATTGAATATTGTATTTATAACGTTAACACGTCCCAGGTGCACGATAAAATTCGTACACAATTATCGAATTTGTGTTATCCTTTCTTCAAAATCGTTACGCGATTTTGACCTGTTTTTTGTTTTTGCCCGATAATTATAAATGGTATTTACAGAGTATCTTAAAAAGTCGGCAATTTGCGAGCTGTTACTAATTCCCAACCTGATTAATGCCAGAATTCGCAATTCGGTATTCAGGAGTTCTTCTTCTTTCAACTCAAACTTTTCTTCATCCAGCAACAGCTCGTTTACCTTGTCGACAAAATGGGGAAATATGCGTAAAAAGGCCTTATCAAAATTCCTAAAAAGTTCTTCCGCCTCATCATCCATCATTTCCTGCGAACGAGTAAGCGCATGCAACTCGGAAACCTGGCCGTTGGTTATCTTTTTGTTTACCAAACGACGGAAGCTTTCCATTTTATCAATATAGGTTGAGCAAAGTTTTATAAAATGTCCGATATAAACTTCTTTAATATGGTCCGATTCCGAGAGATCCATATTTACAATTTGTAGTTGATCATTTACTTTTTGCAGCTCAGTATTTAAATTTTGCAAACTCGAATTGGCCTTTTGTAAATATTTACGCGTCTCGGATAAACGCCTCATCTGGCTGTAAATATAAACAAGTGCAACAGTTAGCAGAAGCCCCAAAATACTGGAAAGTAGAAGATAATTTTGTAGTTGCCGGTTTTTCTTTTCAACGGTTGCCT
This sequence comes from uncultured Draconibacterium sp., assembly GCF_963675065.1. Classification (NCBI taxonomy): domain Bacteria; kingdom Pseudomonadati; phylum Bacteroidota; class Bacteroidia; order Marinilabiliales; family Prolixibacteraceae; genus Draconibacterium; species uncultured Draconibacterium sp. The sequence goes on from NZ_OY775905.1 coordinate 1,259,923, forward strand.
GGTATGTCCTGTCAATTAACGACAATATTCCGGCACTTTGCAAACTACGGAGACGTGCATTATAAAATACAGTTTCGCTCCACGAAAAACGAATATAGTTGTAAGCACGTTCCATATCATTTTCCTGAAATAGTATTTCTGCCAGCATCCACAACGAGGCATGGTCTTTTGTTGCAGATAATATATCGGACAAAGCCGACTGGGCCAGATAATACTTTACCCCATCAGTATCTTTAATTCTCCGGTAGGTTAGCGAACGGTTGTAACTGGCAATTGCGAACTCCCGGGTACCTATCGAACTGTTGGCCAGAATAGTATCATTTACACTTAGTGCTTCCTGTATTTTTCCGGCATTCCTCAGGTTTTCCTCTTTCAAGGCATAATACAAATCGCTTGTTGAAGAAAGTACGTTGTACAACGAATCCGAATAACGATTTGATATTTTCCAGTATCGCTCCGCGCCCTTTTTGTTTTGCGTATAAAAAGCTAATTCAGAGTATACATGCCTATACGTATCATAATATTCGCTCAGTAAATTATCAGGAACTTTCCTGCTTTCAATTGAAGAAACTAAATCGACAGCTTCAAGATACATCCCGGTTGATGCCATCAGATAGGCCAGGCTAAGCTCGCTTTCGTATAACAAAGTAGTATCATCCAGGTATTTGGCAACATCTATATTTCTGTTTTTGTAGTGTATTGCCGAATCGCAAATGTAGGGTCGGTATTCATCATACAATTTCGCATTCAGGCTATACTCCTCAATGGTATTAGGCGAAACTGTACGCAATTGATTTTTCAGCGCCTGAATACGTTCCTCTTTCTGCTGTTGATAAACCTTATGATTTTCGATTGCTGCATCCAAACGATTCATAAGCGAATCCAAAGCAGAATGCCCGAAAACAATCCCGGGCATGAACAAAATCAGGCTAATCAACAATTTGATGCATTTCATATATAAGTACTCTGCTTTCTAAACATCCACAAAGTAAACATTTTTCATTTCATTTTCTAAATCGTTCGAATTCTGAGGAAACTAGTAATTTTCAAATTTTTTCGAAAGCAGATTACAGCACAATCACTCCCTCAATCTTATCCACCTTCTCGGTTATCTCTATAATATGGTCGGCCGATTTCATTAAAGCCACAGAGGTAACAGACACGTGTTTTAGATTAGCAGTATGCTTAAATGTTACTTTACCTTCTTTGGGCAGTAAGTCTTTTACCTGATCAACTTTACCTTCTTCATTGGGAATAATAAACTTAAACATATATTTCAGTGGCCATGTTTCTGTTTCCATCAGCCGATAGCGCAGATTTTTATATTTATCCATTTTCTTATTTTTCACTTCCATATACTAATACAGCCAAACATTTCTTTTCGTTCACTTTGTAACTAAAAATCTTAGCATCTTTTGGATATACTAAAATTCAAACCGGGGCACAAAGATTAGATTTTTAGCCAAATTTCACCACTTGATATTAATATTGTATTTTAGAAACTTGTAATTAAAGTAATATTCTACCAACAGCCGGAGATTTGAAAAAGATAATACTCATACTGCTTCTCATTTTCCCAATACTTGGATTTGGCCAGGTAAAAAGGATTGGTATTCCTAATATTCTGAATTACCCAAAAGCGGATTACCGGGCAGGTACGCAAAACTGGGGTGTTGCGCAAGATCCAAATGGATTTATGTATTTCGCCAATAACCTTGGATTGCTTCGTTTCGACGGGTTGAACTGGGATTTATACAATGACTCTTTCACCTCAAATGTTCGGTCGGTGTGTATTGATGATGATGGGATTATTTATATCGGATTAGACGAAGATTTTGGAATTTTCGTCCCCAATTCATCAGAAGGCCCGGTATTTAAAAGTTTACTCGATAAGTTGCCTGAAGATGTTCGTGAAACAGACGTGATCTGGAAAATATACAATACACAGTATGGGATTGTATTTCAATCGTATCAATACCTATTTATTTACAAGGACGATAAAATTGATATTATAAAACCGCAAAATGCATTTTACTATTCCTTTTATATCAACAACCGACTATTCTTTCACGAAGCAGGAGTAGGCTTGTTCGAATACATTAACGGATTTGTAAATAAAGTGCCCTGGGCCGATGAGTTAAAAGATCATGAAATACAATCGATGGTTAGCTTTTTCGAAAATCATTTGCTCATTGGAACAGCTCATTCCGGTTGGTTCGAATACAAAAACGGTGAACTAAAAAAATGGGATGTTCCGGCTAATACACAAACCGAAAACGATGTTTTGTATTGTGGCATTAAGCTCGACGGAAATAATCTTGCTATCGGCACCATATTAAACGGACTCATCATTGCAAATTCCGACGGCGAGATCATTCAGCATTTAAATCTGAATAACGGACTACAAAACAATACTATTTTAAGCCTTTGTAACGATCGGTCAGGGAATTTATGGCTCGGGCTCGATAACGGCATCGACTACATCGAGCTAAATTCACCAATTAGCTACACCTCACGTTCCGAAAATATTGGAACCGGCTACTGTGCTGTAATACATAACAATCTGCTTTACCTCGGAACCAACCAGGGACTTTTTACCAAAAAGTTCTCTACTGTTGGCGAGGGCAATACCGAGGCTTTCAAGATAATTGCCGGAACAGAGGGACAGGTTTGGAGTTTACAAGTATTAAACGGGCAGTTATTGTGCGGACACAACTTGGGTACATTTGCCATAAACGAACGAGAAGCACAACCTATTAACGACGAGCCCGGCTTGTGGACTTTTGTTCAACTAGAAGATGAACCCGATTACGCCATTGGCGGTACTTTTAATGGCATATTGTTGTTTCATTTCGAAGACGGGCAATGGAAGTTTCAAAATAAAATAAAGGGATTTAGTGTGTCGAGCCGCTTCCTGTCGGAAGACAGGGATGGAAATATTTGGATCAGCCACGGCGCAATAGGTGTTTACCGTGTTACATTGAATGCCCAAAGAGATTCGGCAACTAATGTAAAACTGTATGGTGCAAAGGACGGACTTCCTCTCGATTTGATGAATATACTGCTAAAGTTCGACAATACGTGGTACATTTCAACAGTTGATGGCTTGTATAATTACAATGCCGCTACCGACCGTTTTGAAAAAAATAAATCATTAAACGAAATATTTCCCCCTAACAACCGGCTGAAATATATTGAAAAAGATTTTCAGGGGAATTACTGGTACATCGCCGAAAACGAGGTGGGCGTACTTCATAAAAACGATGATACCAGCTACACAAGAATTACAACGCCATTTCAGCAATTACCCAACAAGCTGGTGCGCGAATGGGAATTTTTATATGTGTATGATTTAAACAATGTATTTTTTGCCACCGAAAATGGCTTTGCACATTATTCTTCTCGAATTGTTACTTCGTATAACCAACCGTTTAAATGTTTTATTACGCAAGTTGATATTCCCAATCTCGATACAATAGTGTACCCCTTGCAAGGCCATGACCCAATTGAGTTTCCTTTTCATAAAAACGCCTTTCGCTTCAATTTTTCCGCACCTTTTTATCAAAACCCCGAGCAGCTGGAGTTTAGTTATTTTATCGATAACTACTCCGATTCATGGTCGGCGTGGTCGAATGATAACTACCGCGACTTAACTAATCTGCCTGAGAATGATTATGTGTTCAGAGTAAAAGCCCGTAACAGTTTTGGCATCGAAAGCAACGAAGCCACTTTTTCGTTCGTCATCACACCGCCGTGGCACCGCTCAAAAACTGCTACTTACATTTACATTTTAATTGTTTTTGTGATAGTTGTAATTATTGCCTGGTTTGTCAACCGCCGCTTCGAAAAATCAAAACAAAGGGAACGTAAAAAACACGAGCAAAAATTACGGGAAAAAGAAAAAGAATTTGAACAACAAGCCGTACTCGCCGAAAAAGAGATTATTCGTTTAAAAAACGAAAAGTTGCAGGCAGAAAAACTGTCGCTGGATAAAGAGTTAGCCAACCAAACACTTAGCATTGTAAACAAAAATAAGTTCCTGATGAAAATTAACGAGGAACTGAAACGGGTTTCCAATGAAACTTCTGACGGGACCGTTAAAACAAAAATGGCGATACTTAAAAAGCGTATCAACAAGGAAATCGACAATCAAAACCAAAATCAAATATTCGAAAGTTATTTTGAAGAAGTACATGCCGAATTCTTTGATCGCTTAAAAGACAAATTCCCTCACTTGTCGCCAAAAGATTTGCGTCTTAGTGCCTACATCCGAATGAATATGTCCACCAAAGAAATTGCAACCTTGTTAAATATTTCTGATCGTGGAGTAGAAATCAGCCGTTATCGCCTGCGCAAAAAGCTCGATTTATCGCGAGAGGTAAATCTGTCAACATTCCTATTGAATTTATAACCTCATATGTTGTACATCATATCTTCTAATGAGGTAGTGTAATTCGATTTTATCAGATCTTATATATCTCTTTTTCAATACTTAGCATTATTTTTGATGTATTTATGATGTATTAGATTAATACCTTTGATGAATTATTGTGGGGGTACTTTTCTTGCGAAGTAGTGCACATTAGGTTCATATTTGTCGCTCACAAACCTTAAACAGATATAAAATTTTTCGTTTAACTAAACTATAAAATAAGTATGAGCTTAATATCTACGACATCTCTTCCCCATCGAGTACTCTTAATTTTAATTCAGAAGACTTTTAAACAAACACGCACCTCTCATAAGTGCGTAAGATATCACAATTAATAATAATCAAATTCAGATCTATGAAAGAAAAACAAATGATGAGAAAGATTCTCATGTTGCTTTTGGTCGCATTTTTTTCCATGGGTGCTTTTGCACAGGAAATTGCACTAAAAGGTGTTGTAACTTCCGCAGATGATAATCAACCTCTACCCGGGGTTACAATTACTCTTGAAGGAACAACAAACGGAACAGTTACCGATTTTGATGGAAATTACGAACTAGCAGTACCATCTAATGCGGTACTTGTATTTTCCTATATTGGGATGAAACCACAAACCATTAATGTTGAAGGACGAACGCAAATCAACGTTCAGCTTGAAGCAGATTTGTTTAATGTTGACGAAGTAGTGGTTGTTGGTTATGGCGTTCAGAAGAAGGCTTTGGTAACCGGTGCTAACGCCAATGTTAAAGGGGAACAACTGGCCGAGCTTAATACCTCGAATGCCATGGAAGCCTTACAGGGAATGGCATCGGGAGTAAATATTACCCGTAACAACGGTGCTCCGGGAGCAGGCACAAAAGTAACCATCAGGGGTGCCGGTACTATTGGAAATGCTTCGCCACTGTATATTGTTGACGGCGTGTCTGTTGGAAATATTGACTACCTAAGTCCTTCCGACATTGAGTCGATTGATGTTTTAAAAGATGCGGCATCAGCTGCCATTTACGGATCGAGAGCGGCAAACGGCGTTATACTTGTTACTACCAAAAAAGGTACAGCAGGTGCAGAACCGGTAATTACCTACGACGGTTACTACGGTGTACAAAACATTTATAAAAAACTTCCGGTATTAAATGCACAGGAATACATGTTCATTATGGACGAAGCACGTTCAAACGACGGCTCTGCTTTGTTCGATTGGCAAGATAAGATTGTAAACGGAAATACATTTTTAAACAGCAACTTTCCTGGCGGATTAGGAACCGAGTATGGCCAATACGTTTGGGACAAATTGCAAAGCGGCTGGGAAGGCACCAACTGGATTGACGAAATGACTCAGGATAATGCTCCTGTTCAAAGTCACTCTATTAATATTACCGGCGCCTCAGACGACATTACTTACTCCGCAGGTTTTTCGTATTTCGATCAAACGGGTTTGCTTGGTGGAGAAATTACTGATGCCGGGTATAAGCGTATGACTGCCCGACTGAACACCAACTTCATTTTGAAAAGAAGAGCCAACGATAAAAAGTTATTGAGTGTGGGTGAAAACTTTACCTATACCAATACAGAAAACCGTTCGGTGGCTACCGGAAACATTTACTGGAACGACCTACACAACGCACTGGTAAAAACGCCATTATCACCCCTATACTGGGATAATGAAAATATTAATCACTGGACAAGTGGTTACTCACCAACCCTTGAAGGTATTTCAATGGGCGATCATAACCCGGTTGCACAAATGTACTACCGCCATAATAACAACTGGAGCAAAGGGAACACCTTTGTAGGCAACGTATATGGCGAGTTGGAACCTATTGATAATTTAGTTATCAGATCATCGTTTGGTATTGATGCATGGTTTGGGCACAGCCGCTCGTACAGCGAAACATACCAGTTTGCCACACAATACCAAAATACTACCGATGGCACTCAAATGGATATGTACCGTGGAGTAAACTTCACCTGGACAAATACTGCTGCGTATGATTTTAGTATCAACGACGATCATAAATTTTCGGTATTAATTGGAACCGAGATGTTGAAAAACGAATTGAACTTAAATGTTGGCGGTAGCAAAAACAACACGCTTTTCGGTGATGCAGAACACGCTTACCTTAATAACACAAACAACCCGGAAGTTGTTAGCGATATTGGAACATGGGGTGCCGACTACGCTGCTCAAGGCGGTGGATTAATGTCGTATATGGGACGTATGTCGTATAACTACAAAGAGAAATACATGGCCGATTTCACCATGCGTGCTGATGGTTCGTCAAACTTTGCCAAAGGAAATCGCTGGGGCTATTTCCCATCAGTTTCGGCAGGCTGGAACTTCAGCGAAGAAGATTTCATGAGTGACTTTGCTTTACTGAACTACGGAAAATTGCGCGCCAGCTGGGGACAAAATGGTAACCAGAACATCGACAATTTTATCTACAGTTCAAATATTGCTTACAAAGATCAGGGCTATTATTTCGGCCCTAATAAAGACGTACCACAACAGGCAGCAATTCCTGCAAACGTACCAAACCCCGATGTAACCTGGGAAACATCAGAACAATTAAACTTTGGTATTGACACCCGCTGGCTTGATTCAAGACTGGGTTTAACTGCCGACTGGTATAAAAAAACTACAAAAGACTGGCTGGTTGTTGCTCCTATTTTAGGAACATTTGGTGCCGGTGCGCCATATATTAATGGAGGTGATATTGAAAACACCGGTTTTGAATTTGCACTGTCGTGGAACGATAGAATTTCAGACTTTAAATACGGCGCTACTATAACCGGCGCTTACAATAAAAACGAAGTAACAAAACTAGCTAATGCCGAAGGAATCATTACCGGTTCCGGACACGTACTTTCGCAAGGAACATCTTATATCTCGCGAGTAGAAGTGGGGCAACCAATCGGATTTTTCTACGGATTCGAAACCGATGGTTTAATGCAAAACCAGGACGAAGTTGATGCTTATACTACAGCCGACGGAACTCCAATAGTTATTGAAGCTGAACCGGATACGCCACGTCAACCGGGAGATGTACGTTTTGTAGATCAAAACGGCGATGGAACTATCAACGACAACGATAAAGTAATGCTGGGAAAACCAACTCCTGATTTCGAGCTGGGTATTCAGTTAAACGCCGAGTACAAAGGCTTTTATGCAAACACCACTTTGTCTGGTAAAATTGGTCTTCAGGTTATGCAATCATACCGTTCATTTGCCGATCAGCTGAACCAGAACTATACCACTCAGGTTTTTGATCGCTGGCACGGAGAAGGAACTTCAAACCGAATGCCACGATTAACCTATGCGACTACAGCTAACACACAGCTAATATCCGACATTTACATGCACGATGCTGATTACCTGCGTATAAACAACCTTACGTTTGGATACCGGTTCGATAAAATGCTGACTGATATCGACTGGATGAAAGCAGCAAGTGTATATGTATCAGTAAACAACCTGCATACATTCACTAAATACGACGGAATGGATCCTGAAGTAGGTTATGCGCCTGATTCATGGGCTTCTGGTGTTGATCTGGGATTATATCCTCTGCCTCGTACGGTTATGTTTGGTGTTAACGTAACATTTTAATTGAGATGAACGATTCTAAAAAAACAGAATTAGTGAATAAAAATAAAGAACAGATTATGAAGAAGTTATTATATATAATGGCTGTTGGAGTAATGATCATGGTCACTTCGTGTCAGGATTTACTCGATACAGAAAACCTGTATAATAAAAACCTCGACAGTTTTTATCGTACTCCAACTGATATCAATGAAGCGATGAACGGTGTTTACAATGCACTGTTTGTAAATGGCCCGCACAGTAACGAACATGTGGCTGCCAACTTACTTAGCGATGTAATGCTGGGTGGCGGTGGCCCCGACGACGTTTCGGCAAAAAATGTCGATCAGTTTCAGGATCCCTCAGAAGATACTTACCGTGATTTGTGGGTAGAAACCTACAATGGTGTTAGTAGAGCGAATGCAATTATTGAAGCCGTAACCGACGGTGATTTTTCAGCCTATTTTGATACTGCTGAAGAAGCAGCGGTTTTTAAAAATAATACATTGGGAGAAGCCTATTTTATGCGTGGTTTCTTGATGTACCGAGCTGCACGTTTCTTTGGAGGTATGCCTTTAATTGCCACTTCCGAATCAGATCGAAAAGCACCACGTGCATCCTTATCAGATACATGGGCATTTATTGCTTCCGATTTTAAAACAGCAGCCGAAACACTGCCACGAATTAGTGCCGAAGCGGCTTCAATCAAAGACTATGGTCACGCCAACATTTGGGTAGCTAAAAGTTATATCGCACGTGCTTACTTGTACTACACCGGCTACATGACGAACGTTGAAGGCCAGGCAACCGATGTATTGCCTTTGCCTGAAGGTGGAAGTATTTCAAAAGCTGAAGTTGTTACACATATCGAAGATGTTATTGATAACAGTGGATTCCATTTAGCCAGTGATTTCCGTAACTTGTGGCCATACTCGTATGTAAACGAAAGTGCCCGCACATATAATCCTGAAGCAACCGATCCGGTATTGCCTTGGGCAGAAAATCCCGACGGTGCAGACCCTGAAGTTCCTTTGGCATGGGTTGGACAGGATGGTCCTAACTCAACAGTTGGAACTGGCAACTACGAAGTAATGTTTGCTCTGCGTTATGGTCTTGGAAACTGGGATTACGACGGTGGAACAGGACAAAAATTCAATAACCGTGTACCTTTATTCTTTGGAATTCGCGATCACTCAATGGTTCCATTCGGACAAGGTTGGGGATGGGGAACAGTACATTCTGATTTTTATGATCAGTGGTCAAATGACGACCCAAGAAAAGAAGGCTCGGTTTTGAATTTAAACACAAAAGACCCAAACATGGGACTATCTGATTGGAATATTGGAAAAGGCGACCACAATACTGGCTTAGTAAACAAAAAATACACCACCTTACAGCATGATGGCCCTGACGGTGTTAAAGGTATGTTCTTTTATCTCTACAATATGTCGCACGGCGATCCAATGCAGTTGTGGGCAGCACAAGATTTCTATTACCTGCGCTTTGCCGATGTACTATTAATGCATTCTGAATTAACCGAAACAGCAAACGGCATAAACCTGGTTCGCGAACGCGCCGGATTAGAGCCGATTAGCTATTCGTTAGCTGCACTTAAAACCGAACGTTTGCACGAGCTTGCTTTTGAAGGGTTACGCTGGTTCGACCTGGTACGCTGGGGAGATGTTGCAACTAGCAACAACTTCTATAACGACCAGATCACAGTTAATAACTCTGGAGTTGAAGCGCCCTATGAAATTTCATACCGAGCAGAAACAAAAGGACTTGTGCCAATTCCAGAGTCGGAAATACGCTTATCAAACGGTGTTTACGAGCAAAATCCGGGATGGTAATTAATTTGAAAACTAAAAAATTGAATAAGATGAAATTAAAAAATATATATGCCATTTTTCTGATGGTTATTGTTTTGATGTTTTCTTCCTGCGATCCTATCGAAGACAGAGACATGCTGGCGAATAGTTTCGATCCTGAAAACATTGAATTGGAAGTAGTACAAGCTACCGATGGCGGTAACAAATTGTCCTTACGAATGAATACCGAAGGAGTTACCGGATATTGGGATTATATCATTGATAAAAAATCCAGCGACCGTGTTGAGGTAGTTTTCCCGTTTACCGGAACGCACACTTTTACTTACCATGTTACAACACCATACATGCCTAATAATGAGCCGGGAACAACCGAGTTTATTGAAAAAGAAGTTTCGGTTGATATAGCTCAGCTAGACGAAGCATTGCCTGAAGCTTATTACAAACTGGTTGGACAAAACCTTGAAGGTAAAACCTGGGTTTTTGACGGTGGTCCTGAGCCTGACGGACGTTTGTGGTACTTTATGTCGGCAGACAATAACCCCGATGGACATATGAGCCCCTGGTGGAATGCTGCAGGAGATTGTTGTCCTCCGCCGGATGCTGCAGGTAAAATGGTATTCGATTTGGCTGGAGGCGCCAACTACACCTACTATGCTGGTCCCGATGCAGAGCCTGTTCATGGTAACTTCGTATTTAATGCAGATTATACCGCTTTAACCATTGCCGGAGGAGCAAAAATTCTGGGACATATTGCTCAGGATGGAAATCAGAACGGTACTGATGATGGAAAACTTAGTATTATGACTCTTACTGATGATAAATTGGTACTGTACAATCCTAAAAGTAAAGGATATGGTACCGGTTGGACATGGGTGTTCGTTCCTGCTGAATAATAACAAACAGAAATTTAAAATATTGGCTGTTGAGCCAATTCAGTTTGATAGTTTAGTTAGAAAATGGGGAGAGTTTCTCTCCCCATTTTTATCAACTTTCATCAATTTTAGGGTTCTTATTCCTTGGGCTTCTCGTAAATCTTTGCGCCTGTAGCAATTGAAAACCGGGTAGTAATCACATCAAATTTTCAAAATTCTTATGCTTAAATCATTTAACAAACAAAAACGAAACTGGCATTTGCTGGCACTTCTAATTCTTATTACTCCTTTTAACGGGTGCAGCAAAGAGACAACAGATGCAGGCTTCATTGCCGATTTTTCGCATTCATTTATTGATGACAACAACGTTCGATTCACCAACGAAACCGAAGGAGAATACTGGCGAATGGAATGGGATTTTGGCAATGGAATTACGGAAACCACCATTTCGAAAACAGAAGAAATTACAACTTACTATCCTGAAGCCGGCGATTATGAAGTTACGCTGCAGGTAACAAATACTGACGACGAGGTTAAATCGGTTTCCAAAGTGGTAAAGATTGCACACACTGATTTTGCCGTTGATTTTTCTACAAATATCAATACTCAAAATCCGAACTATGTTCACCTACAAAATACAAGCATCGGCGATTTCGATTCGTTTAAATGGAAATTCAGAAATAAAATTATTGAAGACGAGAATACCACGCAGGCCTATTTCCCATATGCTGGAACTTATGCTGTGGAATTAGTGGGAACAAAAGACGGTGAGACTTTCACCTCTAAACAAAACATTTCAATTGCTGCCAACGACTCTGAATACTTCTCGAAATTAGAATTGGTTTGGGAAGATAATTTTGATGGAAACGCAGTAAATACCGACAACTGGACATTTGAAACCGGCTCGGGCGGCTGGGGAAACAACGAATTGCAAAATTACACCGCCGGCAACAATGCAACGGTTCAGGATGGAATCCTTACCATTACTGCCGAAAAAGTAAACGACAATAAAGTTCCCGGGTCTTACACTTCAACCCGCATTATTACCAGCGGCAAACAAGAATTCACTTACGGACGAATGGAAATACGTGCCAAACTGCCTTCGGGAACAGGAATCTGGCCGGCAATCTGGATGCTGGGTGCCAACATTGGCAGTGCTGGCTGGCCCGCCTGTGGCGAAATTGATATTATGGAATACGTGGGATACCAACCTAACACCGTGCATGCAACGGTGCATACTTCGGCAGGTTCCGGAGGAGATGGAAGCGGAAGCAGCAAAACGCTCAATACGGCCGAAGAAGAATTTCATGTTTACGGAGTATTTTGGACCGAAAAGGAAATGGTTTTCTATACCGATTCACCTGAAAATGTGACTCATCGATATGCACCTTCAAATAAAACCAGCGACAACTGGCCGTTCGACAAACCACAGTTTTTTATCCTGAATGTGGCTGTTGGTGGTAACTGGGGAGGTGCCCAGGGAATCGACAACTCCATCTTCCCTCAATCAATGGAGGTGGATTACGTGCGCGTTTATCAGGAAATGTAGAACAAAAACTAACTATAATGAAGATTAGAGCTTTAACATTGATTATTGGAACCTGGCTAGCAACAGGTTGTACAACAACATTAACCGACAATCCCGATCCGGTAGAACAAAAAATTAACAGCCTGTTAAGTGAGATGACACTGGATGAAAAGATAGGCCAGATGCAACAGGTTAACGACGGTTTCTTTGGCGACGAAGAAGCAACAAAACAAGCCATTAGAGACGGCAAAGTTGGCTCATTTTTGAACACAACTGGAGCCGACCGGGTTGCAGAATTCCAGCGTGTTGCATTGGAAGAAAGTGAACATGGAATTCCTCTGCTTTTTGGGCGCGATGTAATTCACGGATATCGCACTATTTTCCCTATTCCCCTGGGAATGGCATCCTCGTGGGAGCCCGAACTGGCTGAAAAGGCGATGCGTATTTCAGCTATCGAAGCCTCATCGATGGGAATTAACTGGACATTTGCACCAATGATGGATGTTACCTGGGATCCGCGTTGGGGCCGAATTGCTGAAAGTTGCGGTGAAGATCCACTGCTTACTTCAGAATTTGCAGCTGCCATGGTAAGAGGATTTCAGGGCGACCTAAGTGATCCAACAGCAGTAGCAGCCTGCGCCAAACACTTTGTTGGTTACGGAATGTCGGAAGCCGGCCGTGATTATAATACCACATACATTCCGGAGCCGCTGCTCAGAAACGTACACCTTCGCCCATTTAAAGCTGCAGCCGATGCCGGAGCATTAACCTTTATGTCGGCATTTAACGACTTAAACGGGGTACCAACATCTGGAAATGAATTCACCCTAAAGCAAATTTTGCGCAACGAATGGAACTACAAAGGAATGGTGGTTAGCGACTGGGGATCGATTGAAGAAATGATCAACCATGGTTTTGCTGCCGATAAAAAACAAGCCGCTGAAATTGCCGCCAAAGCCGGTGTCGATATGGAAATGGCAACAACCTGTTACGCCGATAATTTAAAAACCTTGATTAAAGAGGGCGTGATCACTGAAGATATGATCGATACTTATGTTGGCAATATTTTGCGTGTAAAGTTTAAACTGGGACTGTTCGATAAACCATACGACAATCACGTTTCAACCGATACCATTTTGGCTCCAAGCCATTTGACAGTATCGCGCGAAGCAGCACGAAAAAGTATGGTTTTGCTGAAAAACGACAATAACACCTTGCCCATTTCAAAAAATATTCATTCCCTGGCAGTAGTCGGACCGCTTGCCGATGCCGCACGCGATCAGTTGGGAACCTGGATTTTCGACGGACAAGGCGAAGACTCAACAACGCCCAAACAAGCTTTTGGCGAAATTCTTGGCTCGAGAATGAATTTTGTATCCGGATTGGAATACAGCCGCGATAAATCGACAAAAGGATTTGCAGAAGCCGTTGCTACCGCCAAACGTTCTGATGCTATTTTATTCTTTGCCGGCGAAGAGTCAATTCTTTCGGGCGAAGCAAATGCTCGTGGAATTATTGATCTTCCGGGTGTTCAAACCGAACTGATTACCGAATTGAGAAAAACAGGCAAACCGCTTATTTTGGTGGTAATGGCCGGAAGACCGTTGGGAATTGGTGCCGAAATGGAAATGGCCGATGCCGTACTTTATGCCTGGCATCCGGGAACAATGGCCGGGCCTGCACTAGCCGACCTGATTTTTGGCGACTATTCTCCGTCAGGGAAATTACCTGTAACCTTTGTAAAAGGTGCCGGACAAATTCCGTTTTACTATTATCGTAAAAACACCGGCCGCCCTGCAACCGAAGATGATGTTACCTACATTGACGACATTCCGCGCAATTCAAAACAACTATCACTCGGTTTTAAATCCATGCATATTGATTATGGAGTTACTCCTCTCCTGCCCTTTGGATTTGGATTGAGTTACACCGAGTTTGAATACGAAAATCTAAAACTGTCGTCGAACGAAATGGCAACAAATGGATCAATTACCGTTTCGGCCGATATTAAAAACATAGGCAACTACGAAACTGAAGAGATTGTGCAGCTATACGTACACGACAAAGTGGGTAGTATTACCCGACCTATTAAAGAGTTAAAAGGTTTTGAGAAGATTAACCTCAAACCGGGCGATGTAAAAACAGTAAGCTTTGAGCTAAAAGCTGAAGACTTACAGTTTTTTAACGGAGACGATTATGTAATCGAGCCCGGAGATTTTGAAGTTTGGATTGGTCCGAATTCGGATGAAGGACTAAAGGGAGCATTTGTGTTAAAATAATTGTGTTTTAAAACGCCATTTGAAGAATTATATATTGCTAAAAGAAGAGATTATTCATAGTTGGTTTATCCAGCAAAAAAAGGGGAAACACGAATGTGTTTCCCCTTTTTTATGCCTGTTATGGTACATGCACAAAATTTTTAGTATTGAATAAATGTGTAATCTTATTTTTCGGCAAAGAAATAATTTCAGCCCCACAAGCAATTGACATAAAAAACATTAGGCGCAATAAATGTTGGTGGTTTATTAAACAATTTATTTAAATTTGTTTTGAAACCTAGATGAATGAATGTCCGAAATAATAGACCTACATAAAATTTTATCGGCACTGGCGCAAGACGATGAAGCTTCTTTAGAAAAGCTTTTCAACTATTATTATCCGAGGTTGTTCAATTTCTCAAAATCTATTTTAAAGCTGGAAGACGGTATTGACGATATTTTGCAGGAGGTTTTTGTGAAGATCTGGAAAAACCGTAAAAACATAAATTCTGCAGCTACTTTCAATTCGTATATTTTTATCATCACCCGAAATCTTTTGTTAAACGAACTAAGGAGGCAGCTAAGCTTTCAAAATACGAAAGAAGAAGTTAAACGACTTTCGTTGGCAAACGAATACTCTTTATCCGAGCAAATCGACTACCAGGAACTGAAAGAAAAAATTGATGCTTTCGTAGAAGAACTTCCTGACCGTCAGAAGGAGGTTTTTTTACTAAGTCGTAGTGAGGGACTGTCGCATAAAGAAATAGCGGAAAAACTTGGAATTAAGCCTAAAACTGTAGAATACCACATTACATTGGCAGTCAGGTGTCTGAAGGAGAAAATCACAGGTATTGGAATACTCTCGTTGCTCTATTTCTATCTTTTTTTCTAGAATTATCTGATTTCTCACTGGGGATATCTCTTTTTGCTGTGTACTTAATAATAGAAGACACAAAATGAACAGATTATTCAATAAGTACTACCGATCATTGCTGAATCCCGATGAGTTTTCAGAAGTATCAGAGTTTTTTTCGGAAGCAAAAAACGAGACGCGCATTTTTAACATGATGAAGCCATTTTGGGAAGAAGAACTAACAAAGTCTCTTGATTCAAAACGTTCGAATTCCGACTTGTATTCCAAAATTAAAGAATTTGTATTGCTCGATAAGCAAAAACGGCTTGGCAGAAAAATCAAATTTTATACATGGAGCCTGCGTATAGCAGCTGTCTTTATCATTGGATTGTTGTTAAGTACTGTTTTTCTGTTTCAGGAATCGCGGGTACAATATTCCGATCAAATACAAACAATTACAACTCCGTACGGAGCAAAAATGAATTATACCTTACCTGATGGTTCAATAGTCTGGTTAAACTCCGCGTCAACATTTTCATATGCTGCAAAGTTTGGGAAAACACGATCGGTAACTTTGGTCGGAGAAGCTTTTTTTGAGGTAGAAAAAGATTCGAAACCATTTATTGTGGCAACCAATCACGGCACGGTGGAAGTGAAGGGAACTTCATTTAATGTTAAAGCTTATGCCGACGATAACGACTTTGAAACAACACTGGAGGAGGGATCAGTTGTTTTTAAGGTAAAAAACGCTGGTAATGAAGTTACCCTTAAACCCGGAGAGCAAGTGAGCAAAACAGAATCAGGGTATACGGTAAAAAAAGTTGAAACAAAATATTTCACCTCGTGGAAAGAAGGGAAGTTACTATTTAACCGCGAGCCTTTCCCAAGTTTCATTAAAAAGCTCGAACGATGGTACAACGTAAAAATCGAGTATTCAGATCCGAAACTTAACGATTTATGGTACACCGGAACAATAGAAATGGAAAGCATTAGCGAAGTAATGGAAATGATCAGTAAAGCTGCACCTGTTTCTTATCACTTTAATAATAAAACACGCGTATTCACAATAAAAGCAAAATAAAACAAACGAAATAGAATTGCCTATGATATAAACGTAATGCCTGCTCAGCTACCAGGCAAAAAAAAGAAGCAAGAACTCGTCCTTCCTGCTTCTTAAAAGTGGTTGAAAAATAATTGAGTTACTTATTCAAACCAATTCAAAATTATGGAAAAAAATCTAACTATCCATGGACTAAGTCCGTGTGTTTTGAAAATGCTTAAAGTTATGAAACTAACGATCTTTTTGTTGCTGACAACCTTTATCGGAGTATTTGCTTCTGAGTCGTACTCCCAAACAGCAAGATTGTCATTGAAAGCAGACCAAATTTCACTAGAAAACTTCCTTATTAAAATTGAGGAACAAAGCGAGTTCCGCTTTTTCTACACCGGCGAAATCGACGTTGAAAGAAAAGTTTCCGGCGAATTCAGAAACAAAAGAATTATGGATGTATTGGATGCAATATCCGAAGAAGCCGGCATAAGATACGAAGTAATGGGGCGCCAGATCATTCTTTCTCCTGAGTATTCAGAAATGGTGATTCGAAGCATCCAGCAGCAGAGACAGATTTCGGGGAAGGTTACTGACTCTGGTGGGAATCCTTTGCCAGGTGTAACAATTATTATAAAAGGTACAACAAACGGAACCATTAGTAATGCTGACGGAACTTTTGAGATACAAAACATTCCGGAGAATGCAACCCTTACTTTTTCATTTGTAGGAATGAAAACTCAGGAGATTCAAGTTAGCGGACAAAGTGAAATTAATGTTTCATTGATCGAGGAATCGATTGGAATTGATGAAGTTGTGGCAATAGGATATGGGTCAATAAAGAAAAGTGATCTTACCGGAGCGTTATCTCAGGTAAAGTCAGATGAAATTGCAGCTTATCCTTCTATTGATATGGTGCAGGCTTTGCAAGGAAGAACGTCGGGTGTTCAAATACAGTCGAACAATGGAGAGCCAGGATCATCGTATAAAGTACGAATTAGGGGGGCAACTTCTATAAATTCTTCTTCTGATCCCTTGTACGTGGTAGATGGTTTCCCTGGTGGATATGCTCCTCCAGCAGAAGACATTGAATCTATTGAGATTTTGAAAGACGCATCTGCTACAGCAATTTATGGTTCGCGTGGAGCTAATGGGGTAATCCTGATAACAACCAAACGCGGAAAGACAGGGAAAGCTATAGTTGAGCTAAATTCATCCTATTCTTTTCAAACTGCAATAAACAAATTAGATTTACTCAATAAAGACCAGTTTACAGATTATATTACAGAGATATCACCAACTGCACTTGATGGACAATTGATAGGGCCGGGAACAGACTGGCAGGATGAAATCTTTAGAAATGGAGGAGTTCAAAATTATCAATTATCTTTTAAGGGAGGAAGTGAGCAATTAAAATATTACATCTCCGGAATAGTTTATGATCACAAGGGTATTGTCCTTAATTCAAATCACAAAAGGTATTCAGTTACTAGTAATTTCGATCTTAATATTTCTGAAAAGTTTCGTTTGGGTGCTAATTTCTTTCTTTCAAGAACTCAACACGACGGTATTAGAACCCAGGAAAATGGAGGTTCAACAGGTGTTGTAACTGCTGCTTTCCAGATGGAGCCAACCCTACCTGTTTATGATGACAATGGAGATTATACCATTTCGTTTTTAGGAGATCCAAATGATAATCCGGTAGCCTTGGCAGAAGAATTAAAATCGCAATATGTTAACGACATTATGCAAGCCAACTTTTTTGGGGAGTATGATTTGTTAAAAGATTTGAAACTAAAAGTCGTACTGGGCGCAACAACCGGAAATAATAGAAGTGGTGGTTATACTTCTACTTCACTAATATCAGGTAATGCTATTGGTGGAGCTGCTAATTTAGATGGATCGAAGTCAACAAACCTGATAAATGAAAATTATTTAACCTACACGAAGAGTTTTGGAGAACACGATATAACTGCAATGGGTGGTTATTCCTATCAGTCAGCCAGACGCGAATATTGGGGTGCTGCTTCAACAACCTTTTTATCAGATGCATTTTTATGGTGGGATTTGGATGGAGGCTCAGTTTACAAAGGTCCATATTCAGGAATAACAGAGTCTGAGCTTGCTTCTTATTACGGACGAATAAATTACAAACTAGCAGATAAATATTTGATTACCTTAAATGCGCGTTACGACGGATCTTCTCGTTTTGCTAAAAATAACAAATGGGCTTTTTTCCCTTCCGGTGCTATTGCATGGAACGTTGCTGAAGAATCATTTATGGATGATATTCCTGAAGTTAGCCAGTTAAAATTAAGAGCTAGTTATGGGGTAACCGGAAATCAGGCAATTGCAGAGTATCGCTCATTGGCACGTTTAAGTACAGTTCATTCGGTACAGGGTGGGCAAATTGTTAATGCGGTGAGGCCAAGTTCGGTTGCCAATAATAATCTAACCTGGGAAAGTACTGCACAAACCGATATTGGCTTCGATTTAGGTTTGTTTAATCAACGTGTTATGTTGGTGGCCGACTATTATTATAAAAAGACTACAGATTTATTATTTAATCTGCCGCTTCCTGAATACTCCGGTTATACAACCATGTTGAAGAATATTGGTAGTTTAGAAAATAAAGGTTTTGAATTTACATTATCGACTGTCAATTTTGACAATAAATTTAAGTGGACAAGTGACCTGAATTTTTCTATTAACAGAAACAAAGTTCTTGACCTTCCTGATGGAAATGATATATTTTACCGGGTTATGCCAGCACATATGGTTGGTATTACTAACACTAATGTTCTAAGAGAAGGAGAAGCTGTTGGTGTATTTTATGGATATATTTATGATGGTGTCTATCAGGAGAATGAAGATATATTGCCGGGAAATTTCGACCAATATGCTGGTGGCGAGAAATACAAAGATGTTGATGGAACACGTGATGAAGAAGGAAATCTTACCGGAGAACCTGATGGTGAAATCACTTCCGATGACAGAACAATTATGGGAGATCCTAACCCGGATTTTATATGGGGTCTTACCAATAATTTCGAATATAAGGGTTTCGACCTTAATATCTTCATCCAGGGTTCGCAAGGGAACGACATGTTTAGCTATACCCTTATGGAATTGGAAACACTTAGGGGATATAACAATTCTACAACAAGAGCTCTTAATAGGTGGACACCAACCAATACAGATACAGATGTGCCTGTTGCAAGTTCAGCCCGAGGCTATCATTCTTCATCCCGTTGGGTTTACGATGGAAGCTATGTGCGCTTAAAAAACATCGCGTTGGGTTACAGCTTACCAAAATCATGGATAACCCCTTTGGGCTTAAGTCATGTGAAACTATACGTAAGTGGGCAGAACTTATTAACCTTAACAAAATATCGTGGGTACGATCCTGAGGTAAATTACAACGGGTCTAACATTAGTGCCGGGTTCGATTATGGAAGTTATCCAAGTGCTAAATCATACACATTTGGGCTTAAAGTTATTTTCTAATCCATCATGAATAATCTTAAATTAACAAAAATGAAAAAGATTAATATATTATCATTAATACTTATACTATCCATAGTTTGGGGCTGTACCGATTTGGAGGAAAGTCCACGTGGTCTTTTAGCTCCCGAAGGCTTCTTTAATACCGAAAAGGATGTTGAGGCTGCAATCTTTGGAGCCTATGGACGTATGGCTTCGGATTATTATTGGGGAAGGAGATTGAGCTTCTGTTTGATGTATCGCAGCGACATGGTATCACCTGGTCATCCGGGAATTCCGTCACAAAGGATTCAAATGGATAATTTCACCAATGATGCCAATAACGGGATGGTAACACTATTCTGGCCACGTGCATACGACATTATCAGTGCTGCAAACACGGCTATTGAAGGTGCCAATATTATCGATATCGATGAAGAGAAACGTAATGCGCTTATTGCTGAGGCCCGGTTTGCACGTGCGTCTGTGTATTTTAACCTGGTTCGTCTCTTTGGTGACATTCCTTACATTGATGCGGCAGTAACGGATCCGGAAGCAATGACTGATATTTCAAAAACACCTGAAGCTAAAGTTTATCAGGGAATAATAGACGATTTGGAATTTGGGAAGCAACATTTGCCTGACTATGTTAAGTATAGGACTCGCCCATCTAAAGGTTCTGCAGCAACTATGTTAGCAGATGTTTACCTGACTTTGGAAAACTGGGATGAAGCGTACAGCAATGCGAAATGGGTAATTGATAATGCTGCGATGTTTGATTATGCCTTAGAAGCTGATTATCAGGACTTGTTTAATGCCACAAAACATGACGGAACGAAGGAACAGATCTTTGCTATTGATTTCCTAGGATTAAATAATGGAGGTTCAAATGAGGGCGATGACGTTTGGGCATCAATGACTGGCATTCGGGGGTCTGATGTGCAAGGCTGGGGAGCAGCTGTTCCTATCATGTCTATTTATGAAAGTTTCGATAAGGATGATTACCGTACATCTGTTTCCTGGGATACGGAAAAGTTAATAGGTGGGGTAATGACACCTTATACTGATTTCCCGAATGAAAAGCGGCCACATATTGCCAAGTATTCCCGATTTATGGGTACTTCTACAAGTGGCCTCAGATACACAGATTTCAATTACTGGTATTACAGATATGCAGATGTTTTGTTAATGGCTGCAGAGGCCGGATGCGAAGTAAACAGTGGCCCAAATGCCGAGTTGGTAGGATATGTAAATCAAATAAGAGCCAGGGCACGTAATGCTGGCGGGGTAATGAACACGGTCCCTGAGGATGTTTCATCGGGACTGAGTAAAGAGGATTTTATTGATTTGGTTATAGAAGAAAGAAGGATTGAATTATGTTTCGAGGCTAAGCGTTGGTGGGATATAAAACGCAGAAAATTAGGTCAGGAAGTATTTAAAGGCCCAAATTCAATCGAACCCCAGCCGAACTTTCAGGATTTTCATTATTTGTTACCACTACCTCAGGATGAATTGGACAGAAATCCAAACCTGCTCCCTCAAAACCAGGGGTATAATTAATAAACTTTACAAATTAAGGAGTTCCTGAAAATTATAGGAACTCCTTATTCTTATCTTTTATATCGATTAGTTTCAATCCGTGTTGAAATGAAAAATGCCTTGTACTTTATCTCCTTACTTTTTGTTGTATCCCATACAAATGTTATGGCTCAAAAATCTTCCTACACTGATACTTCATATTATAGTAAGGTTTTTGGAGGGGAAAAAACATTTCGCATTTACTTACCTAAAAAACAGGGGTCAATAACAAAGTGTTACCCTGTAATTTATTTCTTTCATGGTTGGGGTGGTCGTTATTTCAAAGATCCTTCCGCAAATATCGCTTATAAAAAGTTAGGTGAACTGGTTGAAAAGCACCAGTTTATTCTGGTCATGTGGGATGGAAATATGGAAGAAAAAGAACCACGCCCCTACAATGTAGGGAACCATGCCGATATGAAATACAAGATACAAATGAAAGATTATTTTCCTGAGTTGATGAGCCATATTGATTCATCCTTCCCGACTATTCCGGATCGTAACAACCGCGGGATAATTGGGTTTAGCATGGGTGGGTTTATGGCTTCTTATCTTGCTGGGAAATATCCTGATAAAGTTTCGGCAGTGGTAAGTTTTACCGGAAGCGCAGAATTTTTCATTGGATATCCTGATAATTACACCTTGTATCCGGTGCGGTATACGCTCGAAAACCTTCGTGATGTGGCTTTTTATATACACAACAGAGACAATTGCCCCATGGCAGGTTTAAACGAAGAAGTTTATCAGGCTGCAGTCTGGAACGAAATGGATAATTTTCATTATCAGAAAATACCGGGAGAACATTCAATCGACAAGCCTGGCGAAACCAAAGTTTTTGAATCAGCAATAAGTTATTTAGTCGCACAATTTAACGAGCCTAAACCAACTAAACCCAAATGGTCGCACTACGATTTATACCCCGAATTTAAAATTTGGGATTATACAGTGCAGAGCAATAAATCCGAGCCTGGTTTTTTGTACTTGAGAAATGTATCTAAATCAGGCTTCGGGTTTTATACTTACCGCTGGCTGCCCAACGGTTCTGCGATTAAAAATTGTAAGGCCGAAATAATTACGGCTGCATGTTATAAACCTAATTCTCAATACCAAATTAATGTTGTTCGTACTAATACGGGAGTGATTGAGCGATTAATGCAAGAATCAGATAAAGTGGGCAGATTACATTTCAGCTTACCGGGCGATGGGTGCGAAGTTGGAATAAAAGAGGCTTCAGCAGATCCTGTTTTCTCGGTTGTTGGTTACCGATTGAATGAGAATGAAAAATATTTGAAGATTAACGAGCAGAATGAACTCCGGGTACAGTTGTTAAACCGCACCCAATATATTCCGGCAAACCAGAAAATAGAGATTGAACTTTCATGCTCCGATAGTACCGTTCGTGTGCTTAACCCAATTGAAGAAATCGAATTGAGCCAAGAAAGTATAATCCTGACATCCAATGTATTTAAGGTTGTTTGTGCTAAAGAACCACCTTCCAACGGATCTCCAGCATGGTTAAACATGAAGACTACAATTTCATTTGAAGATTATTACACTGAAGATAGTTTTACAGTTCCGGTTTGGTTCGATGTTCCATATTTTCAGAAGATACAGCTAAATACCGCTGATGCTGAAACGACAACGAACGATAGGTTTGTTAGTCGCGGAGAAAGGTTTTCCTTAAAACAAGATGGGCATTTATTAAAATTATATACGGAAGATCCGTTTGTAGATTTTAATGAAGAAAAAGTATTTGCCGAAGTAATTCCTGCCTATTGGCCTGATGGGTTAAGCCTGAGTACGCAGGTTAAAATTGCAAATGATTGTCCAAACGGGCATGAAATCGAATTCCTGGCATTTTACGAAACAAAAACCTACAAACCAATATTTAGGCAACGGCATTGGGGAAAAGTTAAAATTGTTGTAAAAGAATGAATACCGGTTTATAAAAAATGTGACAAACTAAAAATAAGAACCCATGAAAAATATACTTGTAATTTTATTTTTCGCGCTAACAAGTGTGACAATGATATATGCCCAGGATGAAAAAAATCCCGGATGGAAACATTTTTATATTGATGCGATTATGCCCGGCTCAACATACGGAGCTGCAGGCCCTGTATTAGCCGATTATGACGGTGATGGTGACCTGGATGTAGCTATCTCTCGCCGAAACACAAAAGAAGCATATTGGTATGAACAGATTAATGATTCTATTTGGATACCCCATATTATTGGACATGCAGATCAATTAGGCAGCACTCTTGGTTCAGCCGGAATTGACATTGACCAGGATGGTTGGACCGATGTGATGTTTGAAGGCGTGTGGTTTAAAAACCCGGGGAACATAGGAATAGACCATTATAACGAACCTCAGTGGAAATCCTATTTTTATAAGGGAGGAGGTCACGACATTTGCAGTGCAGACATTAATGGTGACGGTTCAGCAGATCCGGTTATCTACGATGGGTATAAACTATCGTGGTATACACGAACCTCAAAAGGCCTTGCCGAAAGGGTAATTGATTATGGTTATGAAGATCATGGTGGTATTGCACCTAATGGTATTGGAGATCTGGATGGCGATGGCGATCTGGATGTGGTTAGCCCCGGTTACTGGTTTGAGAACCCCGGAAAAGAAATGGAACGCTGGACTCGCCATGAGTGGTCTTATCAGGAAGTACCGTATGCCTCATTTGGTAATAGTATTAGGGTATGGATTGCTGACATTAATAAAGACGGCAAAAATGATATTGTATACAGCAATTGTGACACCGGTGGTTCACACGTTTACTGGGTCGAAAACAAAAATAATGGCATAACATGGGAACAGCATAAACTGGCAGATCCACCAACCCGTGAAGGTGATGTTCCCGGAACAGGTTCATTTCATTCCCTGGGCATAGCAGACTTTGATCAGGATGGTAATATTGACATTTTCGCAGGCGAACAGGAAGACCCTTCGGTGTATATGGTTGAGCAAGGCAAAGTAGCAATGAAACCACAGGGACTAAAAGAACGTGGTGTGATTTGGTATAACAAAGGGGGGGCAAATCCCGCGTTTGAAATTTATATTATCCATATTGATAACCCAGGTTGGCACGATGCTCAATTGGGTGATGTGGATGGGGACGGAGATATCGACATTGTCTCAAAAGTATGGCATGCCGACGGACCGATTCATCATCTTGATTACTGGAGAAATGATCATCGAAAGAAATAGTATTGGGTGGATACAGCCCTCAATGAAGCTGTTCCTCCGAAACTTTAATTGTTACCAATCACTAAAAAAAGACGCATGATTCAAGAAAAAACAATAGTCCTATTCATTATCTCACTTTTAATTGCCAGTAGTACTCTTGGAAGCGATAACGTGTTCGCCGGATATGTTGTAAAGGAATTTACATTTGAAGGACATGATGCCAGGATTGTGTTTCCGAATAAAAAGGAAGACCATAATTACTGGATTTGGAGAGCAAGATTCTGGGGACATGAACCCCAGGTTGATAAAGCATTACTTGAAAAAGGTTTTCATGTTGTATATGTTGACGTTGCTAACTTATTCGGGAACCCGGAGGCAGTAGAGCTTTGGAATCACTTTTATGATTTTTGTGTTTCTAATTATAAATTAAATCCCAAAGTGGTGTTGGAAGGGATGAGCCGCGGTGGTTTAATAATATACAACTGGGCCTCGCAGAATACAGATAAGGTGTTTTGTATTTATGCTGATGCCCCGGTATGCGACATAAAAAGCTGGCCCGGGGGAATGTTAAAGGCGAAAGGGGATCCCGATTTATGGGAGATTTGCTTAGCAGGTTATGGATTGGATTCTGCTTCGGTTAAAGCTTTTAAGAACATACCAATATACAATTGTGTGAATATCGCAAAAGCCGGAATTCCGGTACTCCATGTTTATGGTGATGCAGATACCACTCTTCCATACGAAGAGAACACAACATTATTGGCCGAAAGATTTAAAAATGCCGGGGGCACGATTAAATTAATACCAAAGATTGGTGTTGGGCATCATCCTCACTGCCTGGAAGACCCAACACCGATTGTAGATTTTATATTGAATAGTATGCGAAGAATAGATTGAACTGCACGAATACCATAGTACTTTATGTGCAAAAGTATTTTCCCGGGCAGATAGTGGTTTCTTTTCATGGAAACTATTTGATTTCCTCGAATCTTTCGATTGAGATTATCTCGTTAAGGTAAAATTGAAGAACCTTGCAGTATTCCTTAAAAAACAAGAACGATAAGTTGTTAACAATCAAAAGATATTGCAATACATGAATTACATACAAAGCCGGTTCATGGAAAGAGCTTGAAAGGCTCGTCGAAGCGGCATAAAAAACAAGGAAAGGAGGGAAATATGGACCCCGCTCCAAGAGTATATGGACGAGGTACGTTCTTTTAACAAAAAAGGAAAATCAAGAGGCATTTTATGCCTAAACGACAAAGGATAAAGAATATTTAAAGGTGGAGTTAAACCAAATTGGCTACAATTGAATAGCCTTTGTTTATTAGCCGGATAAAAATCAATTTGGATATTTAAGTTAAACCTATTAAAATGAACAAAGGAATATTTCTATTTATTTATTTAGTATCATTTGCTTTTATAGCACGACTAAACGCACAATCATTACCCATAAATATAGATTTTGAAGGATTTGTTGATGGACAGAAATTAACTGAATCAATGCTTCAGGATGACATGGGATTATCTGTTGAATTTTTTCAAGGAAGTGGAAAAAGTGTAATAGACAAGAGCGTCTCCTTTTCAGGAGAGAGTTCCCTTAAAGTAGTTTACAATAAAGGAGAAATTGGACCCGATGCTGGTTGCCAGTTTCCTGTTATATTTAATCCAGAAGATGAAGTGTATGTTTCTTATAATTTTATGTTAGGTGAAGATTTTTTATGGGGAGGAACAGATGATTTTGGCGGGAAATTGCCCGGGCTCGCTTCAACAGGCTTATGTGGTGGTAATATGTATTGTGATGGAACTGATGGTTTCAGTGCTCGTTTTATGTGGGGGAAGGAAGGTGATTTTCGCCTATATCTCTACCATATGGATAAGACCATCATATCTGGTGAATCCCATATTTATTTTACTTCTGGTTCTGATAGATTTCACCTACAAAGAGGTGTTTGGTATACACTTACTGAACGTGTAAAGATAAATACCGGAAATAACAAGGATGGAGAAGTACAGTGTTGGCTTGATGGCCATGAATTTGCGAATTTGACTAATATTCGTTTTGTAAATAATGGGGATAAGGTCGACAGGTTTTACTTTACAACGTTTTATGGAGGAGCCCAATCATGCGCTCCGGCACATGATTGCCATATTTGGTTCGATAATATTAAAATATCAACTACTAGTACTATTACTAGTAATAGTATGCCTGTAGCTAATGCTGGTGCAAATAAAACTGTTGTTTTACCAAATTCAGTAACTTTTAATGGCACAGGAACAGATTCTGATGGTACAATTGAAGGATATTCCTGGAAGAAGATTCTTGGTGCTGACTGTGTACTTTCAGGTGAAAATACAGCAAATTTAACAGTAAGTGATTTAAGCACTGGATTTTATGAATTTAGTCTGACTGTTACAGATAATGCTGGAAGTACAAATACTGATAATGTTGCTGTTATAGTATTTCCAGAATCAGGTAATTTTTCTTTTGCTATAAATAGTGGTGGCGATGCTCTAACAGGCGATGATGGGACAGTATATGTAAAAGATTATTTTTATTCAGGTGGTGACAAGAAAACAAAACTAAATGATCAAATTGATGGAACACAGGATCAGGAATTATATCAATATTACAGGAATGGAATTTTCTCTTATGCGATTCCAATTGTCAACGGAGAGTACAAAGTTACCTTAAAGATGATGGAAAGTTATTGGACCTCTGCAGGGGAGAGACTTTTTAACGTGAAAATGGAGGGTAATAATGTTATTGAAAACCTTGATATAGTTGAAAAAGTTGGTTCTAAATTTGTTGCTTATGATGAAACACATACCGTAACAGTTACAGACGGAGAACTAAACATTAATTTTACCGCATCTAAAGATTATGGAATACTATGTGCACTTGTGATTGAAAGTACTGGAGTTACAACTTCAACAAACACACTATCAGGAGTAAACACAGGTCGGGATGTGACTGTTTATCCAAATCCTGTAAAAAACTATGTTATCGTTGATAATATAGCAGGTTTTAGACAGATTAAATTGATAGATGTACAAGGCAAGATAGTTAAGACTATTTATATTAGCTCAAATCAAGAAAAAATTGACCTAAATAATATTTACAGTGGAATGTATACAATTCAATTAATTGATGAGAATTTATCTGTTGTTACTAAGAAGATTATTGTGGAATAATAATAACCTACTACCTAAATACTGAAAGTGAAAATCTACACCTGGAAGGTGTGGCATTAAAATAACCCATGGAAGGTGGTTTTAATGTATTGAGAGTAAAACATTTTTGTTGTTTCTGGTTTTTGCACTCAATAGTGAAGCTCCATACCAAAAGCCCCAATATTTGAACAATGACAGGATAGCAAGCAGAGCTATTTATTATGACCATTTCAGACTGAATAAAAAATTATATTGTAGTGGCTGAAAATTAATTCCGCGCTATTATTAATCAACCTAAATTCAAAAAATGAATAAGATTATTTTTATTACAAGCTTATTATTTTGTACATACCTGGCTGGAGCGCAAAAATTTAATATCAGGCATTCTTTAATCCGTTCCTATAAGCCGGATTTTTCGAACGAATTAATACATATTGATCTGGATAAAGATGGTGATCCGGATGTTATAAAAACTACGCTTTCTGATTCCATTCCCATGTATTGGATTGACGACGATGATGACATGCAAACGACAGATAGGGAGGGCGATTTAGATAA
This sequence comes from uncultured Draconibacterium sp., assembly GCF_963675065.1. NCBI lineage: Bacteria > Pseudomonadati > Bacteroidota > Bacteroidia > Marinilabiliales > Prolixibacteraceae > Draconibacterium > uncultured Draconibacterium sp. The sequence goes on from NZ_OY775905.1 coordinate 1,288,318, forward strand.
CGATTGTTTGCTTATTGACCGAAATCGTGATGGTATTTTTGCCGGCCCGGGAGACCTAAGCATCGACTGGGTGGATAACAATGGCGATGGCATTGCCGATATGCAGGTTGTGGTAGAAAACAGCGAGCCTGAGAGTAAAAGTGGTTGGAGATGGAATAGTAATTATATGTGGATCATCGATCAGGAACAAGACGAGACATTCAATTATATTAACTGGAAAGATTTGGTATTACGCTGTTGGGAGCATTACGGTGCATCTCATTTTTATGAAGATTATCACGGACAAACCTTATTTCAAAAAGCGTCTATTCCCAGTTATCGCTACAGCGATTTACGTTACAGTTGGGAAAACCCATTCCTGTTTTATGATCTAGACGACGATGGATTGTCGGAAGTGGCTATTCGCCTGGAGGACAGTGGCCGGTTTACTAATAAAAAATCGAAGGACAGCAGTTTAATTGATACCTACCCAACAGCAATGATCGACCATGTGTATATGGGGTTTGATATGGACAATGATAATGCTCCATCGAACGAATTCGATTTTGATATGGGAATCCGCTTTTCGGGTGAAGGATTTTCTTATGCCAGTCAGGTTCACAAATTTGAAAACATGCGAGGACTACCAGACGCTGAAAGTTTGTTTTTTGATAATCGTTGGAGAGAACTCAATGAATTGATTTATACCGATCATGATTCGGCGTGGGATTTTGTTTTTAAGAAAGGAAAATGGGAGGAATGCTGGTTTGTATTCGACGAAGATGATGATTGCGAACGTTGGGAACGAGTAGAATTTTACGAACCTAAAGATCCATTCAAAATTGGCATGAACAATGGTGGGATTGATCATAATCCACAAGCTGATGCCGTGGGAGATCGTGGCGAGTGGGACATGGATAATTCGGGGAAAGGGAAGCTTTATATTGGTTTTGACAGCCGAATACATTTGTACGGAGCCGAAAGCGGTATCTGGAGAATTGATCAGGATGCCGGTTCGTATCAGGGCTGGGGCGGGTTATATGACGATAAGTATAAGAGAGATCAGCAAATACCTGAAACATTTGCTACAATTGGCTACGAAGACACCAACAACGATGGTTTTCTGGATTTGATAAAATACGATTTAAACGGCGATACAATTTTTGAGGAAGCATATAGTTTGATCAAACTGGGAATAAAACCAGATTACCAGCTTTACAATACAAAGGATAATAATCCTGAAGACATAAATGAACTATTTAGAAAAGCAAGTACTCAGATGTGGGAGCAGGCAGAAGCAGCGGTCGAAGCAGCAAAAAAATACAACATTAACTATAAATGGTACAGCCCGTTATTGCATCCCAAGAGTTTAAATGAGAAATACAGACACGGATATTGGTTGCAACTATATTTGTTTCGCGATATGCTGCAATACGCCCAAGATACAACTAACCCAAAACTGGAAAGACAAATATTATCAGCGTATTTTCAGCAGGATTGGGAATTATTGCTCAATAACTAAACTTTAAGAATTTGCGAAATGTCTGTTTTCTTTTCCGGCAATTTACAACTCTCTCTTAAATTCAACTTTCCAAAGTCCCCGGAAATCATTCAATTGATAACCCGTTGCCAAATCATTCGGATACAATTGTTCCAATTTTTGTTTGGTGGCTGCATTAATATCCGTTTCCGGATTTCCGTGACATTTTAAACACGCCGGCATCCCTGTTCTGATCGGCTTATAATACACCAAGTCATTACCTCTTTGCAATACCGTATCGGCCAGTTGTTCGTTGGCAAAAAGTTCCCACATTAGTTTTTCCTGCACGGTACTCAGAGCATTAAGCGGATTACGGTTTTTGGCCGAAACTCTTGAAATGTCACAATCAAATATTCCTTTCAAACTATCTACAATTGAGCTTGCTTCAAGGTTACAGAATTCAACCGCGTATTCCGTTCCGCCTGTTTGAATGGCTTTCCCCACATTACTTAAAAGCACTGCTTGTACATTTGCGGTAATTTCCTGTCCACTGTTTTGATACTTTTTATAGGTTTCCTTATCCAGTTTCGGAAAACAGGCGAAGCAAAGAAACACAAGAAGAATTGGATAAATTTTGTTTGCCATAACTCACATTTCTTAAATAGTTCAAAATATCTTTAATTCCTAAACTGCAAGTTCCGCTTTATTTGTTAAATCACAAAATCAACGATCATTTCGGAATCAAATATACTTTCAAAAGGGGTGTATACTGAAGAATGGTGAGATCAGATTCGGTGAAACTCTGGTAACTTTGTTCGGCAACTTATGGATACTATAATAATACGACTTAATTTATAGCAAAGGGGCTGTCCGTTAAAAAATGGACAGCCCCTTCTTTTTTATTTCAGTAATACCAATCAGTAACTGATTTGAGCTTTAAGCTGCTTTATATTTTACAATTATCTGTCAGTATTAACCATTCTAATCTCAAATTTTGCATATGGCATATTCTGAAATAGAATTGATATAAATTCTTTACAATTATACTATTCCCATCCCGGATTTTGTACGATATTCGGATTTATAGAAGTTACACTGTAAGGATAAGGGAAGTACTCATGTTTTCCTTCTTTAAAGCCAACTATCTTGCCTTCGTTTGGATTTGAATATGTGAGATAGCCTCTGTGTTTAGCCTCTCCGTCGTTAATTGCATCTTTTAAAGATGGAATGTTTGTTCCGGCAGTTTTTACTTTCTCAAGTTCTCCCCATCGTTTCATATCAATCCACCGTGCACCTTCGCACCACAACTCATAATTTCGCTCTTTTTTTACATCCTCCAGAGTTAGTTCAGAACTGATGTAATCTGATCCTGCACGTTCCTGTACCATTTGAAGGTATTGAAGACCATCATTGTCGTTTGTGCGGGCACAAGCTTCAGCATACAAAAGAAGTACATCGGCATATCTTTCAATTATAAAATTATTGAATCGGTACCAGTTGGTTGTACGATCTTCATCAGAAGCAATGTGTTTTTTCTGAAGATACATGCTTTGTCCGTAAAGTCCATCCGGATTGATAATCCCTCTGTTTTCATCTGTAAGCTTATCTTCTACAGTTGGATTTTCATCATCGCTATTCCATTCAAGTTCCGTAATAAACTCATCATATGATACCATTGTAGCCTTGCGACGGTAAGAGTCGCCATCGTTTGCTGCGAATTCGTTGGCAAAATCCTCTTCGATAGCCAAACCTCCCCATCCTTGGTCTGACTGACATAACGGCTTACTTGCAAGTCGAGAAGTTCTCCATCCCCAAAGGTTCAACTCCATCCATGTAGAGCGTTGTATTTTTCCGCCCCAGTCGCCAAGGCTGGCATTGTTAATCAGGTTTGTTTCGAATATTTTCTCTTCAGATCCATCACCACTGAGATGGAAAAGGTCGGCCCATTCTTCTCCGGGAACAAGAGCATATTTTTCGGAAGAGATTACCTTTTTAAGTGCTGTTTTGGCACCTTCGTAGTCTCCTTTATACATAAGAGCTTTTCCCTGAACAGTCCAGGCAAAACCTTTAGTAACCTTAACAGCTCCATCTTTGTCACTTGTACTTTCACGCTCGTCCAGGTATTGTACGGCATCTGCACACTCATCTGCACACCACTGAAGAAGTGCCTCATGCCCACCTTCATAGTTCAATGGTTTGTCTGTTCCAACAAGCACATGATCAATAAGAGGAGGAGCTCCCCATGCCATTGCGGCCATCATATGACACCAGGCACGCATTATTCTGGCTTCAGAAATACAACGGTCTTTTACATCACTTTCACCGTACTCAAAATTATCAATAACAAGATTTGAGTGATAGATTACAAAGTAAAATCGTTTATACATAGTAGAAACAACCGAGCTTTGTGTATCGAAACGAAATTCGTTAATGCTGGCAATATGATCATTATCTCCATAGTACTCTCCAGCTGCCAGTATGTTGTCTGCACAATAGTTGAAAATAATGTTATAGGGAACAATAATTCCGTCATTACCTCCAATGTTTGTAGCAAAATCAGCATATGCATCGGTTAGAGCAGATTTGGCATCTTCATCTGTCTCATAAAATGCCTCTATATCAATAACACCTTTCTGTTCAATGTCCAGATTGTCCTCACTACAGGCAGAGAATAATACCACTGCACTAAATAGAAAAAGGAGTATATTATATTTTTTCATATCGTTTTAATTTAGAATGTAATATTTAAACCAAATGTAACCTTCTTGGATTGAGGGTAAGTTCCGTTATCAAATCCTGCTCGTTCAGGTGCTGTACTAACAGTCGCTGTTTCCGGGTCGCATCCTGGGTACTTGCTAAAAGTGAAGAAGTCATCCAAAGACACATAACATCTCAGTCTGCTTATAAGTACCTTCTGAGTGATTGCCGAAGGAACGGTGTACCCCAATTGTAATTGTTTAATTTTAAAGTATGCCCCGCTAAACATAGAGGCAGAAGAGCCCCAGAAATGCCAGTCGTTGGCCACAGCTGCCGGATCAGGCATAGAAGCACCGGTGTTTTGTGGTGTCCAAGCGTTGTCGTAGTAGTATTTAAGCGAGTTACGCATTGGCGTATCAGCGCGGTATAGTACCGTGAAAATATCATTACCTCCTACACCAGTCCCAAATATGTTCAGGTCGAATCCTTTATATTCAAGGTTTACGGAAATACCGTATGTGAAATCGGGAATTGCCTTTCCGATATAGGTCATGTCTGCATCAGATATTTGTCCGTCACCACTTACATCCCTGATGATGGCTTCTCCGGTTTCGGAATTAACACCATCATATTGGTATCCTCTGAAGTACCAGATAGGTTGACCAACCTCGAATGCTGTATGAATAGGGTTATTGGTACCATCTACACCACCCGTAGCAGCGGTAATACGCGAAATAGAAGGATCGAGATAGGTAACCTCGTTATGCAATGTAGATAAATTGGCGCTAATAGAATAGTTGAAATCACTACCAATTTTATCCTTCCAGGTTGCTTCAAATTCGAAACCGCGGTTAAGAACAGAACCTGCATTAACAGTAGTACTACCAACTCCAATTTCAGGAACAGGACTGATAGAGACAAGAAGATCTTTGGTTTTCTTGTTAAAATAATCAGCAGAAAAAGCGAGCCTGCTATTCAGGAATCTCATATCAACACCAAAGTCTAACTGCTCAGAAGTTTCCCATTTGAGGTCAGGGTTAGCCAACCCCGATGGAGCAGAACCGTAAGTAGGTGCTCCATCCTCTACGCCATACTGATACCATGAGCCATTGTATGCAATAGTGGTGCTGTATTTGTAGCCGTTTAATACGCTAATATTACCATTTTGCCCCCATGAACCACGGAGCTTAAGGAAAGAAAAAACACCTTGATCTGCGATATCAGCAAAGAACTCTTCATTACTGATTGTCCATCCTGCCGAGAATGAAGGGAAATACCCCCAGCGGTTTTTAGCCGACAATTTTGAAGAGTCGAATGCATCGGCGCGGAAGTTCGCCTGAACATTGTATCTATTATCGAAAGAATAAGCCAAGCGGCCGAAATATGACATTTGAGTCGATTTTCCTGGCGCATTACCAAACGATTTAGCCGTCATCTCCTCTCCATCAACTACATTACTTTTTACATAATCCAGATACAGGAAGTTTGGTTCGTATCCTTTCAAAATATCAGGGCCCTGAGCACTAGCACTAACGTTGTCCCAATTATTTTCTACATAAGACATACCGCCCATTGCAGTAATATCATGCCTGTCAATAGTAAGATTATAGTTGGCAAAATTCTCCCACTGATAGTAGTAACTGGTATTTGCGTCTGCAGAAATGTTGTAGTCCTCTGACTTTGCCTGAGCTGTAGCATAATATGGCGTGCTGTAACTGTGTGACGTACTTTGTGCCACCCGGTAGCCTAAACGAGAGGTTACAACAAGTCCTTTCACTGGCTTTAAGTTTCCATAGATAACACCACGAAGATTAATTCCTTTGTTCTGTGAATCTACACGATCTCTTTGGAGCAATGGATTACCACTATCGTCGGTTATATACTTCGATGTAGCATAGTAAAGTCCAGTATCCGGATCTTTAAGTATGTTTTTTCCTGACTCATAAGCTTCTTTCATAGTCTGGGCAAACTGATCAGGAGACGAGTAATAAACTGGCGTTAGCGGATCGATGGTAAGAACAGAGTTCATAACCGAACCATACTGCGACATTTGAGAAACAGATTTAGTTGACCATTTCTCAATAGAGTTATTGGTTCCTACCTGCAACCAGTCTTTAATATTATAATCTGCATTAATTTGAGCAGTAATACGTTTGTAAACATCCCTATCACCTTTTACAATACCATCATTATTTATACTATTAATAGAAGTAAAGAAGTTGCCCTTTTCATTTCCTCCCTGGAAAGTGATAGTGTGTTGTTGGTTCAACGAAGGAGTAAATACTGCATCAAACCAGTCAGTGTCGGTACCGTCGTAATTATTTGCTTCCAACTGAGCCTCAATAGGAAGACCAGACATTTTCTTGTATTCAATAAAATCTTTGGCCCCGAAAATCTCCGGGTGTTTGGCAAGGCTTTGGATTGCCATACTTACATCATAAGAGATACTTGATTTTCCTTTAGCCGACCCACCTGATTTGGTTGTGATCAGAACAACACCATTACCCGCCTGTGCACCATAAATAGCAGCCGAAGCAGCATCTTTTAGTACCTCAACTGATTCAATCATTGAAGGATCAAGATATTGGATATTGTCTACCTTAAGACCATCTACAATAAGAAGCGGCCCAATACTTCCTGAGTTTGAAGAATAACCACGTACACGGATGGTTGCGCCCTGGCCTGGAGCTCCTGAATTGGACAGAACCTGAACACCTGAAGCCTTGCCTTGAAGGGCTGCAGCTGCATCAGTGGTAGATAAATTCTGCAGAGCTTCAGAACTTACAGAAGCTACAGAACCGGTAATGTCACTCTTTTTCATTGTTCCGTAGCCAACTACAACTACCTCATCGAGGTTGGTAACGTCTTCTTCTAAAACAATGTTTATTGTGGTTCTATCTCCAACAGTAATTCGTTGTGGTTTAAAACCGATAAAAGAAATAAGGAGAACATCAGCTGATTCAGCGCTGATTGTATACTCTCCGTCAACATTGGTTATGGTACCTGTGGTAGTTCCATCGATACTAACCGTTGCTCCGATAACAGGTTCGTTATCAACTTCTGATATAACTGTTCCGGAGATTGTCTTTTTTTGTTGTCCGTCAGCCGTCGCAGCACTGACCTGTAAACAATTCGACAGAATAAATACCAAGCTTAATCCAAAAGCAAGTATGCTTTTTTTTGATATATTCCAAACGAACTTTCTACTAACTTTTATTCGTTTCATAAATTAATTTGATTATTTGTTAATGGTTATTTAGATGTCAATACTTCTAGCGATTGTTAAGTAGATCCATTGACATGCTTTAGATTTTTCTCTCTATTATGCTTAGAAATTCTGCAATTTATGGCCCGTAGCCAACTGTCACAGAATTAGGACAAAAGAGAAAAATTGCAAAGAATTTTTTATTCATAAGTCTTAATCTTTTGGTTTTAAAATAAATTTGATTAGTAAAATAGGCCCGAGATTTCTCCCGGGAGTATTATTTTAGAGAATGCCTTTTCGGCGGGAACATATGTTTGTTAAATTATTTAAAATCTATTCTAGTGTAAGAAATAAGCAGGTAAGCATCAACATTATAGCTTAGTAGCTTAAGTTCATTATTTGTTGTTTCATAATAGGATTTGAGTTGGAGTCTGTTTGGTTCTGTTTTTTGTCGGATTATCTTGTTTTCTTTGCCCTGCCTTACTGAGGTAGGTATTGGCTTTTTGTAACAAAAAATCTTCTCGAAGAAGGTTTTCGCCCTGCTGGAAGTTCAAATGTGCAAACAGAGTACTATTCTTTGGTGTAAGTTTGTCCTTAATTAATAATAGTTTGCCTGAATTAGATATTGTAATTACAAATAAAAGGACAAAAATGACTCCATATTTACATAAAATATCTCGTCTCATTTCTTCAATTTAGGTAACAACTAACATGTTTATTTAGCGGCTGCTAATCTAATATTAACAGGTATAGCTGTTCATGCAAATTTGAATATTAGTTTTCCACTATTGAATAATATTATGTATAGCCCTATTTGTAAATTTGAATATTAGTTTTCCAATTTTGAATAACATCCGCCGATATGCATGATTAACTCTAATGTTTGCTTTGTGGTCTTCTAAATGCTAAACCTTATTACAACAGTTATCAAAATCCAAGCATCGAAAAGAAACAGCTGTTGTATTTTACTAAAATGGGATTGTTAGCTCAATTGTATGCAATTTTTTAATTCTTCTAATAAAGAGCAACCGATTCTATAAGTAGTCTATTCATTGTACCTGATATTCAATTAAAACAGTACTGATAAAAGAAACAACAACATAAAAAGTTACACAGATTGACTATGATGCCCGCTTAGTGATTATTGTATAATGCGACATTCTTTTATGAATAAGTCTTTAAGATTAGTAAATCTTGGCGTGTCGTTCGATTCAAAACATACAAAATCACTTATCTTTGTTTCATTGTCAAATATTCTTTCACAAAAAAGAGTTTTTGTTATACAGAAGAGTTGAGAGATCGGGCTCCGCGAAACTCTGGCAACCTTGTCAGCCAGCCGGCTGATAAAAAGGTGCCAATACCCGGCCGGAAACGGAATTATAATTATAACACGATTAATGAAGAAACTGCACTACAAATTATTTTTTACCAGCTATCTGCACGGGGCAAATATGTGTATGCGCCAGCGGTTTTAGCCGCATATAAAATTAGCAGAGTAAAAAATATCAATAAAACTTATAATTGAAGACAATAGCCGATTGCGAAGATAAGTACTTCGGTCTTCCGGCTTCGAACTTCCGACTTTTAAAAAATATGTCGAAAACAAAATCGTACGAAGAAATTAACCAAAAACTAAAGGCTGGAAAAGCAGTAGTTTTAACCGCCGAAGAAGTTGCGGAAATGGCGAAAGAAATGTCGCCCGAAGAAATAGTTGAAAAAGTAGATGTAGTAACCACAGCAACCTTTGGCGCCATGTGTTCGTCGGGAGCGATAATAAATTTTGGCCATGCCAATCCGCCAATCCGAATGGAAAAAATACGTTTGAACGGCGTTCCTTGTTACGAAGGGCTGGCTGCCGTTGATTCATACATTGGCGCAACCGCCTGCAATCCCGAAAATCCGGAATACGGCGGGGCACACGTTATTCAGGATCTGCTGGAAGGAAAAGATGTGGTTTTGGAAGCCTGGGGAAAAGGCACTGATTGCTATCCGCGGAAGCATATTAAAACCAAAATCAATATTAACACCATAAACGAGTTTACACTTTTTAATCCACGAAATGCGTATCAGAATTATAATGTTGCGGTAAATACCACTTCCTCTATAAAATATACCTACATGGGTAGTTTGCTTCCCAATTTACGCAATGCCACCTATTCCACGTCGGGTGAATTAAGTCCGTTACTGAACGATCCTGAGCTTAAAACAATCGGGCTCGGTACACGTATATTTTTAGGAGGTACACAAGGATTTGTGGTTTGGCCGGGAACGCAGTTTCACACCACAAAACCCAAAAACGAGCTGGGTGTTCCGGTTACCAATGCCGCCACCATTGCGGTAATGGGCAACCTGAAAGAAATGTCACCCGAGTATATTCAGGCCGCTTCATACGAAAAATATGGTGTGAGTATGTTTGTGGGAATTGGAATTCCAATCCCGGTGTTGAATGCTGATATTGCCAAACGCGTATCGATTAACAACAGCCAGATTGAGACTTCGGTACTTGATTACGGGACGGTTGGAACGCCCAAGTTAGGTCAGGTTACCTACGAGGAATTGCAGTCGGGAACCATTAAAGTAAAAGGCAAAAAGATAAGAACCGCACCTGTTGCCAGCTTAAAAAAAGCGCGCAAAATTGCTGATGATCTGAAGAAATGGTTACAAAACGGGGAATTCGAAGTAACCAAACCCGTGCAAATGTTCCCTTCAAATACATCGTTAAACGGATTAAAAGAAACGGAGGTTGACAATGATTAAAAAAAGATACATACTAAATTTCCCTCCGCAAAGCGGCGACAAAGCGTTTACCTATCACCTGGTGAAAGAATACGATATCCGGATAAATATTCTGAAAGCAGAAGTCTACCCTGGAAAATGCGGTAGTCTTTTGCTTGAACTGCAAGGCAAAAAAGACAACATTGAAAAAGGCGTTGAATACATTAAAAGCCATAAAATAACCTGCGAATCGCTCGACAAACGCATTCGATGGAAAGAAGAAAAATGTATCGACTGCGGAAACTGCACCGCCGTATGTTTTGCCGGAGCTTTAAACATGGATCGTAAGTCGTGGAAACTGGAATTCGACAAAAGCAAATGTGTGGTTTGCGAATTGTGTATTCCGGCTTGCCCGCTAAATTTGTTTGAAATTGATTTTAGATAAACCCAATGAGCGTCATGCTGAAACCAGTTAAGAATGACACACTAAGATAATTCAACAGAATGAAACTTTTTGAAGAACGTACATACCGCAGTCAGTTTAATACAGAGCGTTTTACAAGTTTTGAGGTAAAACATCAGGAAACTGATCTTTGGATCGGTATCGATCCGGCTTCCTACAAAGACGAGATGAAAGAAGTGGCTTTGGCAAAAATGAAATCGCTGCGCCAAATGTTCGATGATTATATCGAAAAGGAACCGTTTTTCAGAAAAAGCCTGAAACCATTTCAGCCGTCTGATTTTGCTCCTGAGGAAGCAAAAGAAATGGCACTCGCTGCGGAGAAAGCCGGAATTGGCCCCATGTCGGCAGTGGCTGGTTTGTTCGCCCGCGAAATCGGAGATGAAATTTGTAAAAACTTTTCGGTGAAGGAGCTGTTAGTTGAAAACGGTGGCGACATCTATTTGCTTTTACAGGATGAACTGGTTTTATCGGTTTTTGCCGGCGAATCAATTCTATCTGAGCGTATCGGGCTGGTAATCTCAGCAGGGAGTAGTAACTTTGGTATTTGTACTTCTGCCGGAACCGTTGGCCCATCGATAAGTTATGGGAAAGCTGATGCGGTAGTGGTGGTTTGCGAAGATATTCTTATGGCGGATGCGCTGGCAACAGCTTTGGGAAATAAGGTAAAAACACCTGACCATGTCGAAAAAGTGATTAAACAGGCAGAAAATTATAACGAAATACAATCGTTGCTCATTATTTGCGAAGATAAAATTGGGATCAAGGGAGACAACGAAATTCGAATTCTTAAATAGAAAAGAAAAAACGATGATTAACATTCAAATAATCAGCATATACAGTTCCCCCTTTGAAGGGGGTTAGGGGGATGAGAATATTAATTGAAACCATGTCCGAAGATTTTTCAAATAATAATTACAACAAGAATCTAAAAGATTATGCCAGAAAACTTCGCAATAATTCAACACTGGCAGAAGTGATTTTATGGGAAGAAGTTTTAAAACAAAAACAACTGAAAGGATATTCGTTCTTAAGACAAAGACCAATAGCGAATTATATTGTAGATTTTTTCTGTAAAGACCTGATGTTGATAATAGAACTGGACGGAACAATTCATCGTTTTCAAAAAAGCAAGGATAAAAAGAGAGAAGAGGATTTAAAAGCAATGGGATATAATATTATACGGTTTCATAATCAGGAAATTCTAAAAAATATTCATAATGTAAGGATATCTTTGGAACTTTACATCGAGGAAATAAAAGTGTAAAATCACCCCTTAATCCCCTCAAGGGGAGATCAGAAAAAAGAACGGTTACGAAGAAATTGAAAGAGAGAAAAATGACAACAAAAAAAGACATACGTGAAGAACTCAAAACCCGAGTATTGGTATTGGATGGAGCAATGGGTTCTCTTATTCAGGAATATAAACTTGACGAGGCAGATTACAGGGGCGAATTATTGAAAGATCATCCCAGCGATCTGAAAGGGAACAATGATATGTTGTCGCTAACCCGCCCCGATGTAATTTCAGAAATCCATGAGGCCTATTTAGAAGCCGGTGCCGATATTATTTGCACCAACACCTTTAATGCAACCAGCATTTCGCAGGCCGATTATAATACAGAAGGCTATGTTTATAAAATGAATAAGGCTTCGGCAGAAATCGCACGAAAACTGGCTGATGAATACACCGAAAGTAATCCAGATAAACCAAGATACGTGGCCGGATCGATTGGTCCTACCAATAAAACGCTATCGCTTTCTCCTGATGTAAATGATCCCGGTTACCGGGCTATTTCATTCGACGAAGTTAAAATAGCCTATCGCGAAGAAGTAGAAGCATTGCTCGATGGTGGTGTTGACCTGTTGCTAATTGAAACGATTTTCGATACACTAAACAGTAAGGCAGCCATTTTTGCCATTGAAGAAGTTCTTGACGAAAAAGGGATAAGCATTCCGTTGATGGTTTCCGGAACCATTACCGATGCCAGCGGCCGTACACTTTCGGGGCAAACACTGGAAGCTTTCCTAAATTCAGTTTCGCACGTTGATTTGTTAAGTATCGGATTAAATTGCTCGCTGGGAGCAACCGATCTTCAGCCATACATTAAAGAGCTGGCAGGAAAAGCACCGTTTCATATCAGTGCACACCCCAATGCAGGATTACCCAACCAGTTTGGGGAGTACGACGAAACGCCTGAAATTATGGCTGGTCACATCAAACAATACCTTGATAACAACTATGTAAATATTATTGGTGGTTGCTGCGGTACTACACCTGCTCATATTAAAGCTTTTGCCGATATGGCCGCCAAAGCAAATCCGCACCACCGGGCAGAGGCTACCACTTACACAAAACTCAGTGGGATGGAGCCGGTTACCATTACCGAGAACACCAACTTTCTTAACATTGGAGAGCGTTGTAATGTTGCCGGATCACGCAAGTTTGCGCGGCTCATTAGCGAAGAAAAATACGAGGAAGCACTTACCATCGCACGCCACCAGGTAGATAACGGTGCGCAGGTAATCGATGTAAACATGGACGATGCCATGCTCGATGCTGAAAAGGAAATGACAACATTCCTAAATCTGATTATGGCCGAACCCGATATTGCGAGGTTACCTATCATGATCGACTCATCAAAGTGGTATGTGATTGAAGCCGGGTTAAAATGTCTGCAGGGAAAAGCCATTGTAAACTCCATCAGTTTAAAAGAGGGCGAAGAAGTTTTTATCGAGCAGGCACAAAAAATTAAACGCTATGGGGCAGCGGTTATCGTTATGGCTTTTGATGAAAAGGGCCAGGCCGACAACACCGAACGCCGTAAAGAAATTTGCAGCCGAGCCTATAAAATTCTTACCGAAAAAGTTGGATTGCCTGCACAGGATATTATTTTCGATCCGAATGTGCTGACGATCGGGACCGGTATTGAAGAGCATAATAATTACGCCGTTTCATTCATTGAATCGGTAAAATGGATAAAAGAAAATCTGCCGCTGGCAAAAGTAAGTGCCGGTGTAAGTAATGTTTCGTTTGCTTTCCGCGGAAACAACGTGGTTCGCGAAGCCATGCACTCGGTGTTCCTGTTTCACGCTATTAGGGCCGGCCTGGATATGGGAATTGTAAACCCGGGAATGTTGCAGATTTACGATGAAATTCCAAAAGACTTTCTTGAAAAAATTGAAGACCTGGTATTAAACCGCCGACCGGATGCCACAGAAAAACTACTTGTGTTTGCGGAAAATCTGCAGTCGACTTCGAAGAAAGAAGTAAAAAAAGATGAATGGCGCGAGCTGCCTCTTGAGAAACGAATTGCACACTCGCTGGTAAAAGGATTTCCCGAATTTGTTGACGAAGACATGGCCGAAGCTGTTGAAGAATATTCCCCGGCATTGGACATTATCGAAGGCCCACTGATGGACGGGATGAATGTGGTTGGCGAGTTATTTGGCTCAGGAAAGATGTTCCTGCCACAGGTAATTAAATCGGCACGGGTGATGAAAAAGGCCGTTGCTTATTTGTTACCGTATATTGAAGCGGATAAAGTAAAATTCAAAAACAGTACTTCGCAGAAAAAAGTATTGATGGCCACCGTAAAAGGCGATGTACACGACATTGGTAAAAACATTGTTGGCGTGGTACTGGCTTGTAACAACTACGAAATCATCGATTTGGGCGTTATGGTTCCAACGGAAAAAATCCTTGAGGAGGCCATTAAAAACGAGGTTGATGTAATCGGGCTGAGCGGACTTATTACTCCATCGCTCGAAATTATGGTCGATATTGCCAAAGAAATGGAACGTCGCAAAATGAGCATTCCGGTGATGATCGGCGGTGCAACCACTTCAAAAATTCATACGGCTGTTAAAATTGCACCTGAATATTCGGCACCTGTTATTTATGTAAAAGATGCTTCGCTGGCCGTTAATGTGGTTTCGAATCTGGTCTCGAAAAATGAAGTATATATAAATAAAATTGATGCAGAATATGCTCAAATTCGTGAATTTCAAGGGAAACGTAAGGAAAAACAATACCTGAACCTGAAACAAGCTCGCGAAAATAAATTCCCAATTGACTGGAATAACACACCAATTTATAAACCGAACTTTACGGGGGTTAAACATTTGATCGACTTTCCGCTGGAAGAACTTCGGAAATATATCGACTGGACTTTCTTCTTCATTACCTGGGGATTAAAAGGACATTACCCACAGATTTTTGCCGATGAGAAACAGGGCGAAGAGGCTAAAAAGCTTTTCAAAGAAGGGAATGAATTCCTGGATGAAATTATAGAGAAAAAAATGCTGCAGGCCAATGCTGCTTTTGGAATATGGCCGGCGCAATCGGATGGTGACGATGTAGTGCTGTACGAAAATGAATCGTGCAAGAAAGAGCTTGGACGTTTCTATCACCTTCGTCAGCAGGAAAAGAAAAAAGAGAGTGTGGCTAATTTCTGTCTTGCGGATTTTGTTGCGCCAAAAGAATCGGGAAAAGTGGATTATTGTGGTGGTTTTGCAACTACTGCAGGTATTGGTATCGAAAAATGGACCAAACAATTCCGCGAGGAACACAACGATTACAAAGCGATAATGGTGGAAGCACTGGCCGACCGTTTAAGTGAAGCTTTTGCTGAACTGCTTCACCTTGAAATTCGTAAGAATTACTGGGGTTATGCACCCGACGAAAACCTTTCGCTCGACCAAATCCTGAAAATTAAATACCAGGGAATTCGTCCGGCACTGGGCTACCCGGCTTGTCCGGAACACTCTGAAAAAGAGAATTTGTTCAAACTGATCGACGCTGAAAAAATCGGTATTTCACTGACAGAGCACTTTGCTATGTATCCGAATGCATCGGTTTCAGGACAGTACTTCGTGCATCCTGAGTCGCGCTATTTCAGCCTTGAAAAAATCGGCAAAGACCAGATTGAGGATTATGCGAAACGCAAAAACGAATCGGTAGAATTTGTTGAGAAGTTTTTGCCAACAAACCTGAATTACAAATAAACAGATGAATTCATTTTAAAAAACTGTCATTTATTTTTCAATTTGAAGTTTATTCAGACGATAAGGTACGAAATTGTTAAATTTGCAGAAGCAAAACAGACGAAAGATGAAACAAGTCCCGATTGATCGGGACGAGTTCCATGTGATACAAATAAAAAACAAACGATTTTAATCGCATGAAAGTTATAGACACCATAAATCAGGCAAAGAAAACCGTATTTTCTTTTGAACTGTTGCCGCCATTAAAGGGCAACGATGTTTCGCGCCTGCATAAAACGATTGAAAGCTTAACGGAGTTCGATCCGAAATACATCAATATTACCACTCACCGTGACGAGATTGAGTTTAAAGAACTCGCCGACGGAAGCATTGTAAAACAAACGGTGCGCAAACGCCCGGGCACAGTTGCTATTGCTGCCGATATTCAACACAAATACGGAATTCCTGTAGTTCCGCATATTTTATGTGGCGGTTTTACAAAAAGTGAAACCGAGCATGTTTTGATTGACCTTAACTTTCTGGGGATTAACAACGTTCTGGCTTTACGTGGCGACGGTTTAAAAAACCAACATGTGTTTAAACCCACTGAGAATGGCCATTCAAATGCCAACCAGCTGGTAAAACAAATTAAAGATCTTGGAAAAGGTAAATACCTGGAAGCGGATCTGAAAAACAATAAGCCACTTGATTTTTGTATCGGTGTTGCCGGTTATCCGGAAAAACATTTTGAAGCGCCAAACATGGAGCAAGACATGGCTTACCTGAAACAAAAAGTGGACGAAGGAGCCGATTACATTGTGACCCAAATGTTTTTCGACAACCAGGTATATTACGATTTTGTGGACAAATGCCGCGCGGAGGGAATTACAGTGCCTATTATTCCGGGGATTAAGCCTATCAACCTGAAAAACCAGTTAACGGTGCTTCCAAAAATCTTTAGCATCGACTTGCCTCAGGAATTATCAAAAGAGCTGACAAAGTGCAAAAACAACGACGATGCCCGACGTGTAGGAACGGAGTGGGCCATTTACCAATCGAAAGATTTGGTTGCACACAATGTACCATCGTTGCATATTTATACCTATGGTATTTCGGATAATGTTAGTGAAATTGTAAAGGCGGCTTTCTAAGCAAAAACTAGCCAAAATCATACAAAAAAGCAGGCTGGAAATTAATTTTTCCAGCCTGCTTTTTGTATAAAAGTACTGCTCAATTATTGTCTTTCTAAAACATCCTCCGGCCTCCTTCGTCAGCCACCTCCTTTATAAGGAGGATTAGCAATATGCCACTTCTTTGGTTGAATAAGAATTCCCCTTTGAAGGGGAAAACAAGGGGATGATAGTAACTCCCACTAATAATCAATGTATTTATACTGAATATCGACTTATCCTTCCACCTGAATTTCAATATCCTGCTGATTTAGTTTATCGTTATCAGCCTGGTTATTTAATTTCAACGAATAGATCATTGCTTCCACCTGACGCAACAAATTACGTTTATCTTTACTTGGTGCATACACAAACCCAAAAGCGTTAATTACACGCTGGTTCGATGCATCCAATTCCGATAATGCCACGTATGGTCCACCCATAAAATCATTCTCTACACGCCATAAACCACGCATTTCGGATGCATAATTTCCATTGTGCTTGATTACATTATTAATCTGATCGAGGCGTTTTTCTGTCGACATATAACTTCCGTCGGTTGGGCCCGGAACATATTTTTTGAGTATACTGTCGCGGATAGGCAACTGATACCCAACGGTAAAAGCACTATCAGAAACATATGGATACGAATAAATCACAATTCCCTGGGTAATTTCAGGCGAATCGAATTGTACCCACAAAAAATCCTTTTTCTTTTCCATGATGCGGAAACCCGGTGGAACTTTCATCGTAACATCAAACTCACTATTCAGCGTATTAAAAACAGCTCTCTCGTAGGTGTTTTTATAATTCATTGTTATACGCTCTTTCTCGGCCTGCACAAAATAGGATAGTATTCTGTCCTTGTTCTCATTGAAGATCTTTTCAAATTCGTCGGCATTTTTAGCGCGAATTTGTATGGTCGCCTGCGGATAAGCCCAAACATCGTCGGTGAAATTAATTCCGCTCTCGTCAACATTCGAAGAAATAGTAGTTTGTACAATGTTTCGGGTCGATCTGAAAATATCTTTAAAAGCTTGGTGTGGAACGTTAATCAAATCGAAAAGTGGCTCTTCCTGTGGTAACCCCGCATGAGGTTGCGCCAATGACTCCCGAAGAACTTCTCCGGGTTTACCATTCCACGAATCTTTTGATATTACAACAACCATTTCACCGGCTTTACCGGTAATATTCTTGTACATAACAGTTGAGTCGGAATCGCAGCCCGCAAAAATTGCTGCAACGAGCACTAGAAAAACAAGGTGGTTAATACGTTTCATATGATCTGTTTTTTTTGGATTTCTAACATAGATAACAAAAACCTTACCAGACTGTTAATCTGCAACATGGTGTAATACCAGGCTATTGGATGAAATACAAAAAATCCCGTACCTGTAACACAGAACGGGATTTTAATATCTATTTCGATATTAATTACTTGTCGATTTTTTCGCTTTCCGGTTTTTTATCCTCAGCATCGTCCTCTTTTGTGGCTTCTTTAAATTCCTTCATTCCTTTTCCAAGTCCTTTCATCAACTCCGGAATTTTACGACCACCAAACAGAAGTAAAACTATTATTAAGATGATTATTATTTCCTGAGGTCCGATAAATCCTGCAACTACAAATAAATTCATATTCTAATAAGTTAATTGGTTCCACAACAAAAATAGTTTTTTTTCATTAAAATGTACCGTTAATCATTTTAATTATATCGTTGGCATTGGCATAAAGCACCAAAGCCAAAAGTAATACCATTCCGGCAATTTGTGCATACTCAAGGAATTTTTCACCGGGTTTTCGTCCGGTAATCATTTCGCCAAATAAAAACATTACGTGTCCGCCATCCAGTGCAGGAATTGGCAAAAGATTCATAATGGCTAAAATAATAGAAATAAAGGCTGTCATATTCCAGAAATGCGCCCAATCCCATGAGGAAGAAAAAATATTTCCGATGGTTGCAAATCCTCCCAGCGACTCATATGCTTTTGTTTCCTTTTTAAAGAACAGTTTAAATTGTTTCAGGTAATTTCCGGTAGTTTGAACACCCCTATTGATACCTGCAGGGATAGATTCAAGGAAACCATATTTGATGGTTTTGAACTCGAACATATTTTCAGGATTATTAAATGCAGCATTAAAACCCATTTTCCCATCTTCATTTACTGTCAGGGTTTTAGTCATTTCCTGGCCATCGCGGGTAATATCGATTGCAATTTCCTCACCTTTCTTTGATTCAAGGTAGCTGGTAAACTGATCGTAATATTCAAACGATTTTCCATCAACATTTCCTAAAATATCGCCAACTTCAAGACCGGCCTGTTGTGCAGGCAGATCTTTTGCCAAGCGTCCGATCTGAATATCGTATGGTACACGCTCCTCCCAAATACCTTTGCTTTTTAGTAATAACGCCAGGTCTTCACCCGTAATCGGCACATCAACCTTTTGTCCGTTGCGTTCCACCTGAACGGTTTCTGCACCATCTAAAACAATGGTTGGTACAATTTTACTGAATTGCTCGATGTATTGATTGTCAACTGTAAGAATTTTGTCGCCGGTTTTAAAACCAAGCTCCTTGCCGGTTTCGTTAACTACAACGCCGTATTTTACATTCTTGGTTGGCAGGTACTGTTCGCCCCATGCATAAAGCACCCCAATGTAAATTACCATGGCAAAAATGAAATTCATCAGTACTCCACCAACCATAATCAGCAAACGTTGCCAGGCCGGTTTTGCACGAAATTCCCAGGGTTGCGGTGGTAGTTTCATAGCTTCTTTATCCATCGATTCATCGATCATTCCCGAAATTTTCACATAACCACCAAGAGGTAACCAACCGATACCGTATTCGGTTTCGCCTTTCTTTATTTTAAAAAGCGAGAACCACGGATTAAAAAAGAGGTAAAATTTTTCTACGCGCGTTTTAAATAAACGGGCAAACATAAAGTGGCCGGCTTCGTGCAAAACCACTAATATTGACAGACTTAAGAGTAACTGTGCTGTTTTAATTAATATCGACTCCATTAAATTCCTTCTAAATTTTGTTTTCTGTTAACAACTGTGCCACTGTTCTTGTTTCGTTGTTGGTCTCAATTAAATCATTGAGCGTTGGCTGATTTACAAAATCAACCTTGTTCATGGCTTGTTCTATTATTTCGGGCATTTGCAAAAAGCTGATTTTTCGTTTTAAAAATGCCTCAACAACAATTTCATTTGCAGCATTCAAAATACAGGGCATATTTCCACCTTGTTCCATTGCTGCAAAAGCGAGTGCAAGGTTACGAAAAATTTCTGTATTTGGCTGCTCAAAATGCAAAGATGGGTAATCTAAAAAGTTGAACCGCGGGAAGTTATTTTTAATCCGGTTCGGAAATCCCATGGCATATTGTATGGGTAACTTCATGTCGGGCAAGCCCATTTGCGCTTTCATCGAACCGTCTTCAAACTGAACAATGGAATGAATGACAGACTCGGGATGAACAATAACATCGATTTTTGAAGCAGGCAAACCAAAAAGCCAGCGCGCTTCAATTACCTCAAAACCTTTGTTCATAAGGGTTGCCGAATCGATGGTGATTTTTGCCCCCATATCCCAGTTGGGGTGTGCCAGGGCATTGTCAACCGTAACATGCTGAAGTTCGTCGAGCGATTTTCCACGAAACGGGCCGCCTGAACAAGTGAGGTAAATCCTTTCAACCGGATTCATAAACTCGCCGACCAAACATTGAAAAATGGCCGAGTGCTCCGAATCAACCGGTAACAGGTCAACCTGTTTTTTGCGGGCGGCTTTTGTGATAACCTCGCCGGCAACAACCAGTGTTTCTTTATTTGCCAGTGCAATAGGTTTCCCGGCATTTACGGCATTGTAAGTCGGAATCAGGCCTGAATAACCCACCATGGCCGCGAGTACCATATCAATGGTATCCATTTCCGCCACCTGATTCAATGCCTCTTCCCCTGCGTATACTTTTATATCTTCGTCCTCAAGCGCATCAGAAACCAGACGGTAGTTGTCCTTGTTGGCAATTACCACCACATTGGGTTGAAATTTCTTTGCCTGCTGAATAAGCAGTTCCACACTATTATTTGCTGTTAAAACCTCAACTTCAAACAATTCGGGATTTTGCTCAATTACATCGAGCGCCTGGGTTCCAATGGATCCGGTAGATCCAAGAATTGCTATTTTTTTCTTCATCTTAAAAGTCAATGTACTGTTCCGGATCAAGTGCGGTTCCATCGTGCCACAACTCAAAATGCAGGTGCGGCCCACTTGATAATTCTCCTGTATTTCCGATAATGGCAATCGCCTCGCCGGCTTTAACTATCTGTCCGGTTTTCTTCAATAACTCGGCGTTGTGTTTATATACCGAGACCAAATTGGCCTCGTGCTGAATGTATGCTACATAGCCCGTTTCGAGCGTCCAGCCGGCAAAGATCACCGTTCCGTCTAAAACGGAAGAAATACGAGCATTGGGCTCACTCACCAAATCAACACCAAAATGATCGGGTGTATTTTTAAATTGCCCCGAGATTACCCCCTTTACCGGTACAAAAAAGTGAACCTGGCTAAGCTGCGTAACATCGGTATTATTGTTCCGAATGGAGAGACTCAACTGTTCGGCCAGCAATTTATCCTGAAAAACAGAATCGTGATTGTACTGCTTAAATTCTACCTCATCCGTCTCAACATCGGCTGCAGTCATTTGATCATCCTCAGGTACTTCGCCCGACATAATGGCCTGAATACCTTTAAAAAACTGATCGCGCTTTGCCAACTCCTGTTCCAGCGAATCGACTACCAAAGCATTGCGTACCAACATTTGCCGGTACTCAGCTTTTGGGTAACCCGGAATATATTCGCGCAGGCCGGTAGTTGCAATCAGCAAAATTACCAGAATCACCAAAATTGCCGATGTTAAACTGGTTACAGTAAACACTTTCAGTCGCGAAAGCTTCATGCTCCACACCGACTGAAACGTGGTATCGTTGTAAATAATTAACCGGTATTGATTTTTTAGTTTATCAAAAAACTTCTTCTCTTCCACCCCCAAAAATTTTAAGGCTACAAATTTAGTAAGAATTGAGACATAGCCCTGCTGTTTAGGTATTTTTAACCAATTGATTTTTAACTGATAGAAATTAGGTTCTGCCTATTGTTCAACAGGATAGCAAATTCGTGTGATCCATTTTGCCGGATCGGGTTCCTGCTGCGGATCGCTTAGGTATATTTCCATTGGTGCACTGGCCAGGTTAAAACCGTGTGCTTCCATCCACTTTTGCAGCACAATGTGTCCTTCCTGCAAATCGCTGTAATCGCCATAAAAATCGAGACAGGCACAAGTTGTGGTGGGAAAAGTAGCCACTTTTACGATTTTATTTCCTTCAATAGCTGCGTCAATTGGGATACCACATTCCAGGTCAATATTTTCTTCATCCATCAAATGATATAGGGCAAAAGGCATTCCTGCCATTTCAATTTCCTTTTGTGCCAAAAACCTGCTGATCTCGCTGTACATTTCGCTCATTTCGCGACTAACTTCAATAAAGGCTACTGTTTCGCGAATGCCGGCATATTTCATTTCTGCTATTTCGTCAAGCAATACTACTTGTTCTTTCTCTTTTTCAATTACCTGGCAAAGTGCTTTTAATTTTACCAATCCATTGTCGAAATCCGTCCCCATACTCTTTTTCATAAGCAGCCCGATCCAACGTGCAAAAGGGTTATTACCAACATCGTAAGTAAGGGTCCATTTTACCTTTGTTCCCTCACTATTATCAGTAAGAATAAAACTACTAAAAGCCTCTCCCCGCTGCATAAAATCAAGCGAAACCGCCACTTTGCTAAATGGATTTGCCTCAGTAATTATTATGGTTGCGCCACTGTTTTCTTTCTTTTCATTTCGCAATACATAACCTCCGCCCAGTCCAACTCCATGATTGATGTACTCCACACTCACGTTCTCGCCTGTTCGTTTCCAGGGCGACCAATTATCCCACTGGTGCAAATCAATTAGTTGTGCATATACGGTTTTTACAGGGGCCTGAATATTTACACTCCGCTCAACTACTACCGTTTTGGGCAAAAAATAAGCAAGGGCAACAAACAACGCTCCCCATAACAAAACCCACATAATAATTCTGGAAAATCGACTCATAATAAGTTTTTAATTTCAATATAGTGCAATTCGTGTAATTCAGGCAGCATTTCAAATACAAATGTTAAAACCGGACCAAAATTTACAGGAAAGTTAAAAATACCTCTTCGGATTACTGAATTACATTAATCTGTGTGGTCTTTCTGTTAAAGAGATATAAATCACCTTGTCAAGTATTTTGAAAAACTATATTTGCACAAATTTTTTGAATAGAACAATTAAGAACATGATGAAAAAATTAAATCTGATACTGTTGATATCGATCTTCATGATTGGCTCAGCAGTTGCAAAAGAAGGAATGTGGCTTCCTTCGCTTATTCACAAACTGAATATTAAAACCATGCAAGATATGGGCTGCGAATTGAGTGCTGAAGATATTTACAGCATCAATCAATCGAGCCTGAAAGATGCGATAGTAGCACTAGATCGTGGATCGTGTACTGCCGAAGTAATTTCAAAAGATGGTTTACTTTTAACCAACCACCATTGTGGTTTTGGCGAAATTCAACAACATTCTAGTGTTGAGCACGACTATTTGCAAGATGGTTTTTGGGCCCGTTCGAAAGATGAAGAGCTTCCGAATCCGGGAAAAACTGTTACTTTCCTTATTTCGGTTGAAGATGTAACGGCTAAAGTTTTGGCCGACGTTACCGACGAAATGAGCGAAAGCGAAAGGAACAATAAAATAGACCAGGTAGTTCGTCAGCTGGAAAGAGAAGCAAAAGGCGATTCGCACTACGAGGTATATATCAGAGACTTTTTTAAAGCCAACCAGTATTTCCTTTTTGTTACCGAAACATTTAAAGATGTACGTTTGGTAGGAGCACCTCCGCAAGCGTTGGGTAAATTTGGTGGCGATACCGACAACTGGATGTGGCCACGCCATACCAACGATTTTTCGATGTTCCGCGTGTACTGCGCTCCTGACGGAACTCCTGCAGAATACTCGGAAGACAATGTGCCTTACCAGCCAAAACATCACTTGCCAATTTCTTTAAAAGGTGTTGAAGAAGGAGATTTTGCTATGGTATTTGGTTACCCGGGAAGCACCAACCGTTACAAAACATCGTGGGGAATTGACTACACCATGAAAGTAACGAACACTGCGCGTATATTGGTTCGCGAGAAAAAACTCGACATTATTGCAGATTACATGGCTACCAGCCAAAAAGCCAAAATCCAGTATGCATCGAAACACGCACGCAGCGCCAACTACTACAAAAATGCAATTGGCCAAAACGAAGCGCTGACAAAACTGGGTATCATTGCTCAAAAGCAGGAATTGGAAAAAGAATTTACAAATTGGGTAAATGCAAATGCCGACAGAAAAGCAAAATACGGAGAAGCACTTCCTTTAATTGAAGAATCGTACAAAAATGTTGAGGCTGAAAAAGCAATGGAATTTGCCGCCGAAGCCTTGTTGCGCGGACCAGAGATTTTTATGTTTGCTTACCGTGCCAACCAATTGGCCGACCTGTTGGAGAAACCGGAAGAGAACAAAGACAAAATCGAAGCTTTTGCCGGCAGACTGGAAGAATCGCTGGATGCTTTCTACAAAGATTACGACGCTGCTACCGATGAAAAAATTGCTGCAGCACTGATGAAAATCTATGCAGAAAACATTTCATCGAACTACTACCCGTCCTTCTACGCTGAAATTCAGAACAAATACAAAGGTGATTACGCCAAGTACACCGAAAAAATGTTTAAAAAATCGATTTTCGACAACCAGGAAGAACTTACAGCTTTCCTCAAAGATCCTTCCCTGAAAACATTGAAGAAAGATATGGTATTCCAGGCAGCTGTCGACATTTTTGACATGTACCGCGCCACATCGATGAGTTTAAGAGAAGGTGACGAAAAGCTGCTAAAAGGAAGAAGATTATTTGTAGCCGGTTTGATGGAAATGCAGCCTGACAAAAAATTCTACCCGGATGCCAACTCAACCATGCGTTTAACTTACGGAACTGTAATGCCATACGATCCACGCGATGGTGTGACTTACAAATACTACACAACAACCGATGGTTACCTGGAAAAAGAAATTCCGGGCGATTACGAGTTTGATGTGCCAAAACGTATGAAAGAACTGTTGTTGGATGAGAACTATGGCGAGTATGCTGACGAAGATGGCAAACTTCACGCTTGCTTTATCACCGATAACGACATCACAGGAGGAAACTCCGGAAGTCCTGTTATTAACGGAAAAGGAGAGTTGATTGGTATTGCTTTCGACGGAAACTGGGAAGCCATGAGCGGCGACCTTGATTTTGAAGAAAACCTGCAACGCTGTATTAACGTCGACATCCGTTTTGTACTTTGGGTAGTTGATATTTACGCCGGGGCTCAAAATCTAATCGACGAAATGACAATTATTCGCTAAGCGAATTCAAGATATTCAACTAAAACCTCGTCAATTTTTGGCGGGGTTTTTTGTTTGTTTCGACTGGAAGAAATCTTTTTCAGTAAGCTAACTCAAAACATTGTTTGCTTATTTAGAATAATACTCCCTATTTTGTAAGCAAAATACAAATCAACAAATGGCTCGTCCAAAAATTACGATATACACCGATGGTGCAGCCCGCGGAAATCCGGGAAACGGAGGATACGGAATTGTGTTACTTTCAGGCCCCCACCGCAAAGAACTTTCGGAGGGATATAAACTAACCACCAATAACCGAATGGAGTTGCTGGCGGTAATTGTAGCACTCGAGTCGCTTAAGATTAAGGGCAGCGATGTTACCATTTACACCGACTCGAAATATGTTGCCGATGCCGTTGAAAAAGGATGGGTGTTTAATTGGGTGAAGAAACGTTTTAAGGGCAAAAAAAATCCCGATCTTTGGATGCGTTTTCTCGAGATCTATAAAAAGCATGTAGTTAAATTTGTTTGGGTGAAAGGCCATGCCAACAACCCGCTTAACGAACGTTGCGATGAGCTGGCGGTTGAAGCATCGATGAAGCCGAATCTTTTAGTTGACGAAGGTTATAAACCTGAATAATGAAATGTTTAAGTTTGGTACTGCTTCTTTTTACTTTTATTTCCTGCCGTAAAGAAGCTGAGCCGGATAATAAAATGGAAACCATAAAATATATTGAAAGAGCAAGTGGGGAGCTTAAAACCGAAAATGTTCCCAGCGATGGAATGCTGAAATGGCTGTATTCATCAGCAACAGGGAAAGCTGCCCTGCATTTGTTGTTTAAACGCAAAATTGTTTCGGCAATTGGTGGTTGGTACATGAACACGCCTTACTCAGCACGGCGAATTAACGATTTTGTTAACGAGCATCAGATCGACAAAAAAGAATTTGAAATTGAAGACCTGTCAAAATTCAAATCATTCAACGATTTCTTTTACCGGAAATTAAAACCCAGTGCAAGAAAAATCGGTAATCAGTTGGTTTCTCCTGCCGATGGCAAGATTCTGGTTTTCCCGACATTAAACGATGTCGCTAACTTTTTTGTAAAAGGTTCAGAATTTACCTTGCAAAATTTTCTACACGATAAAAAGCTGGCCTCAAAATATAACGACGGAGCCATGGCTATAATTCGCCTTGCGCCACCCGATTACCACCGATATCATTTCCCAGCGTCGGGAATAGCTTCCGAATCGGTTAAAATTAACGGGCACTACTTTTCGGTTTCGCCATTGGCCTTACAAAAAAGCCTGAAAATTTTCTGCGAGAACAAACGCGAACACTGCACACTTTCAACTGAAGATTACGGAGATATTTTGATTGTTGATGTGGGCGCCACAATGGTTGGAAGTATTATTCAGACCTACAAAACCGGTTCAAAAGTAAACAAAGGAGATGAAAAAGGCTACTTTGCTTTTGGCGGATCAACATTGGTTTTGCTGTTTGAAAAAGGAAACATTTCGTTTGATGACGATTTGATAGAAAACACGAAAAAAGGAATGGAAACCACTGTTAATATGGGTGAAGATATTGCTGTTGCTTTAAATGAGTGATAGCATGACTTAGAGTCATACTATCACCTGCTTGAGATGTTTTTTGTGTTTAAAATGCCACCGACAAGCGAATTCCCGGATATACATTTTTAAAGAAGTCGTTAAAATATAGTTCAGGTTTAACCGTAAAGGTATCGTTGATTTTTTTGTTGACCGATACTCTAAATGTGTTATCCTTAAAAAAGTCGTTGTTCCGTTTCACCAGATAACCCACCGAAAATCCATACCATTTATCCTGCCCCGAAACATCCGAGAAATTGTGTTCCCAGGCCAGCGAAACAAAGTGATTGAGCTCAAAAAACTTGTTATCGTTTGATTCCGAAAAATCATACATCATATTGTAATCAATAGCGTACAAATTTTTGAATACTCCTTTTTTGCTAAACGACACTCCCAACCTGAAATTAATATCAGAAACAAAGGTATTCTTTATCCATCCCGATCCGATTCCTCCTGAAATGATAAGCATATCAAGGTTCTTACTGTTGTTTTGGTAATTAGCTTTCACTTCATCGTCGCGCAAATCGAGCCAGGCAATAATACCTTTCTTGTATTTCTCGCCGAATTCCTTTTTCATTAAATCTTCAGATTCCTGCGCTTTCTTTTCAAATTCATCGGAGAGGAAAAAATCAAGATCATCCAAATCGTCGACAAAAATTTTCATTTCCATTGCATGGTATGAAAAACAGATGCAGTATCGCCCAAAATCTTTTTCAAACGTGGTTCCATCGTCGAAAACAACCAGGCTTTTGGTGTTCCGTTTGCTACGCGACAACTCAATCTCTTTGAAATTCCAAACCCACATATCTTCGCCCTGATCGCGGTACGAAATTGTTATCCTTTCGTCGTTAGCAGGCGGGACGATGTTCATTTCGGTTAAAACTTTTTGAATCTGTTCTACCCTACCCTGCATCGACATTTTGTGTGGTGTTTTGTTTAAGGCATTGGTACTGGCCACCTCAATCAGCATTTTATCGAACTTATACCTAACCGTGTCGCCTTTAAAATAGCCATCCATGGCTGATGCTGAAAGGGTTAGACTTAAAAAGAGAAAAATTGAAATAATTGTTTTCATGGCTTGTTTGTTTATCATTTTTTAAATATTGTGCTATTCAGGTTATTCCGGTTCTCGATAAAGTTTTTCTGAAATACTTTCATTTCCATTTCAGGCGATTTAACAGTCGGCTTTTGCTGAGGCCCCAGTTCCATCCGCTCGCTTTTTAACTCAAAAGGATTTGCAGCTTGAGCAGGCCCTGCACTTTCCGTTTCTGCCTGATTTTTTAAAGCAAGCAGTTCTTCATTCAGCGTATCTATTTCTGCTTTATAGGCTGCATTTTTGGTTTGTAATGTTTGCAATGAATCCATCGCCTGCTGATAATTCTGCTGCCATTTCTGTATTTCATCAGGAAAATTCTTTTCCACTACCCTATCGCGGTAAACCACTTTTTCCTTTTCAACCACCTGCACTTCGGTTCTAACTTGTGTTGGCAAAGTTTGCAACGAATCGATCAAAACTTGTAAACGATTGATTTCGTGGGTTGCAGTTTCTATTTCGGCATGTTGTTTTGCCCGGTTGTTTAACGCGGCAACAACGCCCAGCGTAAGCAATAAACCCAGAAAAACCGCAGCAATTCTCCAGAAAGCAGCCACTCCTTTTCTTCCGTGTAGTTCGGAATCAAGGCGGCTCCACATCTCCTCTTTACCAGCGAATGACGTTTTCTGATCATTCGAACCAAAGACTTGTTTTATTCTATGTTCCAGCTTGTCCATAATCCTGTGCAAGTTTCTTTTGTAAAAATTTACGTGCTTTAAAAAATTGCGACCGTGATGTACTTTCCGAAATTCCCAACACTTCGGCAATCTCTTTGTGTGCATAACCATCAACAGCATTCATTAAAAACACGGTTCGGTATCCATCCGGCAATTCATTTACCAGGTCAATTAGCGCTCCGTCGTCCATCTCCTCAATCCAACTTGTTTCATGACGTTCTTCATCCAGCATTTCCACTTTGTAAAGTGTGCTTAGTTCCTTTCGCCTGTCCATCAGCGTTTGGTTAATAACAATGCGCGAAAGCCATCCCACCAGCGCAGCCTCGTTGATGTATTCAAACTCAGGCAATTTGGTATAAATCTTCATAAATGCCTGAAAAAGTGCTTCCTCAGCCAGAACATCGCTAACCGCATAGCGGCGGGCAACTGCAAACAACCGATCGACATACTTGTCGAACAATAGCTTTTGAGCCCGTCGGTCGCCCTTTTTTACTTTATGAATTAGTTTTTCGAGTTGCACTTCTTTGTTTGCTTTCACTTTTAAAATGCAAGGGATATCAAAAACGTTGCCTGAGGATTAAAATATTTTTCGAAATTCGAGTGATAGTATGACTCATAGTCACACTATCACTAGCGTGAACGAAGCAAAAGTTTTGCAATCGATTAAAATTCAATCGCAAGTTGTTCATCCAACAAACGAAACGACATACGATGGTACTTGCACGGACCGTGCTCTTTAATTGCCGCCCGGTGTTTTTTAGTTGGGTAACCTTTGTTTTTGTGCCAGTCGTAATATGGAAATTCCTGATGGATCTCTGCCATATAATCGTCGCGGTAAGTTTTTGCCAGAATCGATGCTGCGGCAATAGAATAAAATCGTCCGTCGCCTTTTATCATGCAGGTGTAGGGGATCTTTCCTTTCGTTCTGAAACGGTTACCGTCAATCAGCAAATGTTCGGGTACAGTGGTAAGCTTCTCCACCGCCCTGTTCATCGCCAGAAACGAAGCATTTAAAATATTTACCTCATCAATTTCCTTATTATCAACCGCGACTACAGCCCACGCCAGGGCTTGCTCTTCAACAAGCGGACGCAAGTGATAACGTTGTTTCTCGCTTAGTTTTTTGGAATCGTTCAGCAGCTCATTCTCAAAGTCGGACGGAAGAATTACCGCAGCGGCAAATACCGGCCCTGCCAGACACCCTCTCCCGGCCTCATCGCAACCGGCTTCAATTGTATTTTTGTTGTAAAAAGGAAGAAGTTTTTGTTTATTCATTTAAAACGGGCAAATTGTAAAATTGCTAAACTGCTTAATTGTTAAATTGTAAAACTGATTACCGCTACTTATACTTATCACTGAAGGCTTTTTTCCACGCTCATCCACAGTAAACGCGCTGTTTCGTCCCAGCTAAACTTATTTTTCTGCTCAAAACCTTTTTCCACCAGCTTTGCACGTAAATCGGAATCTTCGTGCAACTTAATCATAGCATCGGTTATCTGATCGATTTTTAACGGATCGGCATAAAGTACAGCATTGCCGCCAACCTCCGGAATAGAAGTTGTATTGGAGCAGATTACAGGTACTCCCGCACTCATGGCCTCCACCACCGGAATTCCAAAACCTTCGAAAAACGGAACAAAAGTAAGTGCCTTTGCGGCTCCAAAAATATCGTGCAAATCGGCCGTTGTAACCCGCCCCGTAAACACTACATCATCTTTGTGACGCATATTTTCGTAAGTTTCAAAAATATCTCCTGTTTTATGCATTTCGCCGCCAACAATTACCAGCTTTGTTGTATTGTTAACCACACTTTTAAACGCATCAAAAGCTTTTAGCAAACCACAAACATTCTTACGCGGATGTAAGGCTCCAACAAACAGAAAATATTCTGCACCCTGTGTAAACATGGAACGCACCTCCATTTTTTCTTCTTGAGAAATGGGCTCAAAAATCTGATTTATTCCGTCGTAAACCACATCAATCTTGTCGTAATCTACTTTAAACGAACGGGTAATATCTTCTTTCGAATAAAACGACACTGTGGCAATCCGTTTAGCCAGGCGGGCAAATATCGGAAAATAATGATTGTAATATTTAGCTTTTAGCCAGGGAAAATCATCAGGACGATGCACAAAGTTGATGTCGTGAATAACGCCCAACTGTGGAACTTTAGTGCGTTGCGAAAGATAGCCGTCGGGTGAAAGAAAAAGATCAGCTTTGTATTTTTTCAGGATTCCTGGTATCCGGAAATCAAACCAAAGATACCACAAAACAGGGTGACGTGTTGGCGGCCCAACTACTACCGGAGTAACATTTTCGGCAAAAATAAAATCTTCGCTGTATGGCCTGTCGAATATAAAAATAAACTCATGCTCCGGATGATTGATCGTCATCCGTTTTAGCGTTTCATACGTAAACCAGCCTATTCCCTCAAGCTTTCCCTTTATTAATAAACGAGTATTTACGGCAATAACCATAAGTGCTGTCGATTTTTCGTAAATGTACAAAGTCTGTTTAAATATTTGTTACTTTTAAGTATTCAAATTCTAGATACAATTCAAGAAACACAGTGTTTTGAAACGCAAATTTGTAACCAACCTGATATTATTACTTTTCCTGAATCTGCTAATAAAACCAATGTGGATTTTTGGTATCGACAGGACGGTGCAAAACACGGTTGGCGACGAGACTTTTGGTCTGTATTTCGCGTTGTTCAACTTCTCGATGCTGCTAAATATTTTGCTCGATGTTGGGATCACCAACTATAACAACCGCAATATTGCACAGCATAACTTTTTGTTACCTAAGCACCTTTCCAATATCATTGGGTTGAAGTTTGTTTTGGCCATTGTTTATGCCCTATTCAGTTTAGGAATCGCGGCCATTATCGGGTACAATAACATTCAGTTTCACTTGCTATTATTTTTAATATTCAACCAATTCCTGATTTCTTTCACGCTATACCTGAGGTCTAATCTCAGCGCTTTGCATCTATTCCGTACCGATAGTTTAATATCGGTTTTAGACCGGAGTATTATGCTGGTTTTATGTAGCATTTTACTTTTTACATCGTGGACAAACATCCAATTCTCAATCAATTGGTATGTTTACGTACAGACCATTGCCTATGTGCTTACCGCTATAATCACTTTTGTTGTAGTGCTTGCCAAATCTGGGCGCATAAAAGTGCGGTTCGATCTTTCTTTCTTTCGGGTATTTCTGCGGAAATCATATCCTTATGCATTGCTTATTTTGCTAATGTCGTTTTACAACCGAATTGACTCTGTAATGCTGGAACGCTTGCTGCCGAATCCCATTGGTAAAGAGCAAGCTGGTATTTATGCGCACTCTTTTCGTTTGCTGGATGCTGTATCGATGTTTGGATTGCTATTTGCCGGATTACTGTTACCGATTTTTGCTAAAATGATCAAACAAAAGGAGCATGTTGGTCAGTTGGTGAAGCTTTCCTTTACACTGTTAATAGTTCCGGCAATTATTATTGCAGTATCGAGTATCTTCTACGATAACGAAATTATGGCCGCGCTATACACTTCAAGTACAGAGCATTCTTCAGGCATTTTGGGAGTTCTGATGACAGGATTTATTGGCATAGCCTGTACCTATATTTTTGGTACTCTACTAACCGCCAACAGCAGCATGAAACAGCTTAATATTATGGCTTTTTGCGGAATGGTGATAAATATTGTACTCAACCTCGTTCTAATTCCGCGATTTATGGCCTACGGATCGGCATATGCCAGTGTAGCAACCCAATTGTTTACCGGATTTACCCAGCTCGGTCTTGCCCTTTACATTTTTAAGATAAAACCCAAAATTTCTTATATCTTCCAATTAACTTTTTTTATCGGAGCTGTGATAGTTGTCGGGCTGATTTCGAAACAAATCGGCCAATGGTTTTACGGCTACCTTGCAATGTTAGCAGGATCTGTAATTTTGGCGGTATTGTTCAGGCTTTTTAACTTAAAAGATCTCTATCAGATCATTCGGCATGAAAAGGAATAATCCATCAATTGAACAATTAAATTACGGAGAGAACTACGAGCTTCTCGCAGAAGTGGAACATGATGAGATTAAATCATTCGTACTTTCGCAACTGGATAAAGGCGGTTGGCTGGTTAAAGGATTTATGGTGTACCAGACAATTATGGTACTGCTGGGCTTAATCATAATTACCCGTGCACTGGTTTTAAGTTTCAGAGGCATCTACGAGCCACTTTGGTATAGTATTGGAACTATTCTTTTTTGTGTAACGGTGCTTGTTATCATTCACGAATTGCTGCATGGAATTGCTATAAAATTAACCGGTGCAAAAGATGTGAGGTATGGAGCCTATTTCAAAAAGTTTATATTTTATGCCGAAGCCGACCGCCACGTTTTTAATCGCAGTCAGTTTTGCTTTATTGCTCTTGCACCGCTGGTGGTTGTTAAACTAATCACTCTTGTTGGGATTATTATCTTCTTTGGTCATCCGCTCGTTTGGACATTCACACTAATCATGTGTATCCACAGCTTGTTTTGCACAGGCGATATTGGCTTACTTTCCGTGTTCTTTTCAACACAATCAGAAGTATTTACCTTCGATATTAAAGAGGAGCGAAAAAGTTATTACTTCAGAAAGAAGTAAAATTGAAACTCCTCGTAGCAGAGCTTACGAGGAATCCGATTCCGTTAAGTACTTCATTATTGTTTTGTTCGCTTACCCCGAGGCAAAGCCATCGGGGAATGCGCTCACCGGAATTAAGGGCAAAAAAAAGGCAGCTTCTACAAGCTGCCTCAAAGCCATGAAAACAATTAAACAATGTTCAGAAAACAGAAAACTAGAAACAATTAAATAGTCATTATATCTTCTTCCTTGGCTTCCACCAAGGCGTCGATCTTCTTACCAAAATCATCAGTCATTTTTTGCACTTCCGCTTCCGCGTCTTTCTCGATATCCTCCGACAATCCGTCTTTTTGAAGTTTCTTAAGGCTATCATTCGATTCTTTTCGTGCTCCGCGAACGCTAACTTTTGCGTGTTCGCCTTCCTGATGGGCTTGTTTTACCAAACCTCTTCGTCTTTCTTCAGTCAGTACCGGAATATTTATTCTAATAATCTCGCCGTTGTTATCCGGGTTCAATCCCAGATTTGCATTTTGAATTGCTTTCTCAATTTCCGGGATTAAGTTCTTCTCCCAGGGCTGAACAGCAATTGTTCGTGCATCAGGTGTACTTATGTTCGAAACCTGACTTAGTGGCGTTTGACTACCATAATATTCCACATGAACTCCATCCAACATTGCTGGATTTGCTTTACCTGCACGGATGTGAACTAATTCCTTCTCAAGGTGTTCAACGGCAGCTGCCATTTTCTCTTTACAATGATCTAAAATAAATTCTACTTCTTCTTGCATCGGTAATAACACTGTCTATCCAACTGTGGACTGTCAGCAAATATAGAAAAAATATAAATTCCCAAAAATTTTTTACTCAATTTATTCCTATTTCAAATAAATCAAGCTTAGCTATAAACCAAAGTTCCGAGATCTTCACCACTCATAACTCGCTGTAAATTACCTTTTTGATCCATATTGAAAACATAAATCGACAAATTGTTTTCTTTACACAATGTCGTAGCGGTAAGATCCATTATTCGGAGGTTGCGATTATAAATTTCGTCAAAACTGATCTTATCGAACTTGGTGGCTGTTTTATCCTTTTCCGGATCGGCCGTATAAATTCCGTCAACGCGGGTTCCTTTTAACATCACATCAGCTTCAATTTCGATTCCGCGAAGGGCACTTGCTGTATCGGTAGTGAAGTACGGATTGCCGGTTCCGCCGGAAATAATTACGACTTCGCCATTTTCCAAAGCCTCAACCGCTTTGTCTTTCGAATAAAATTCACCAACAGGCTCCATACGGATTGCGGTTAGTACTTTCGATTTTATTCCCTGGCCAACCAATGCTGAGTTTAACGCCAGGCTGTTTATTACTGTTGCGAGCATCCCCATTTGGTCGCCTTTTACGCGATCGAAACCTTTGGCCGCTCCACTTAATCCGCGAAAGATATTACCGCCGCCAATTACAATTCCAACCTGAACGCCTGATTTTACAATCTCTGCAATCTCTTCAGCGTAATCACCTAATCGTTGCTGGTCTATTCCATATTGTTGATCACCCATTAACGACTCGCCGCTGAGTTTTAGTAGAATGCGTTTGTATTTTGCCATGATTATTTGCGTTTTTTTGATGCACAAATATAGCATAACCATAATTAAAACAGGAAATGCTTTTACAGTTAATTGAATCAAATATCCCAATGCTCTTAGTGATTGGGATTCGTTCAACAATCCTATTTCAATTCGCTACGTTTTTTAAATTTGAGTTTCACGAATAAAAAAGCCATTTGCGTTTTGCAAATGGCTTCAAAAAACTCTGTGCTGTCTAATCAATTACCCTTCGCAGTGGTAATTAAATACTCATAAAAAAACTGCTTTTCTGAACAGCTGCGAAAATTGCGCTTTTTACATGCCGAAAACATGATAAAAATCAATACTCATCAGCCGTAGAATACGACCGATTTACTGCTGTTAAGTGAATAAGGAGAAAATCAACGAAACCCTAATTGAAATTGTAAGGAGAATAAAAAATGATAGTGTTTTCTGTTTTTCCCTTGCAGATCGTAACTTGTTAAAAAGCTCAAAATCACATTCAATTATACCTATCAAACGCTAAATATTCATAGACATAACCAATCGTTTTTAGGCTAAATAATCTTTATGCCCTGATCTTTACATAGTTTGACTGACATCTCGCTCAGTTTGTATTTTTGGATCTTTCCACTGGCGGTCATCGGGAATTCATCAACAAAAAATATGTACTTTGGAATTTTAAACCGGGCAATATTTCCCCGGCAAAAATCGATAATCTCTTCTTCGCTGAGTGTTTCTCCTTTTTTTAATTTAATAAAGGCCCCAACAGCTTCGCCGTATTTTTGGCTCGGAACACCTGCAACTTCAACCGCCTCGATTTGCGGCAAACGATACAGGTAATTCTCAATCTCGCGCGGGTATATATTTTCGCCACCACGCACAATCATATCTTTTATGCGGCCTGTAATTTTATAAAATCCATCTTCGGTTTTTACCGCCAGATCGCCCGAGTGCAACCATCCTTCCTTATCGATAACCTTTGCGGTTTCTTCGGGATTGTTGTAATAGCCCTTCATTACGTTATAACCCCGGCAGCAAATTTCACCCTGTTCGCCCGGCTTACATTCTTCGCCCGTTTCAGGGTCCACAATCTTCACCTCAACATTCGGAAACTCAAAACCAACTGTGGTAGAGCGAACTTCAACCGAATTATGTGTACGCGTAGCTGTCATTCCCGGAGAACTTTCGGTTAAGCCATACACAATAATAATGTCTTTCATGTTCATTTTATCCATCACCTGGCGCATGGTTTCAATGGGGCAAAGTGCACCCGCCATAATTCCTGTGCGCAACGACGAAAGATCGAACATATCAAACATCGGGTGATTCAGCTCGGCAATAAACATGGTTGGCACACCGTAAAGCGCCGTACATTTTTCCTTTTGCACAGAAGCCAGCACCAGCAAAGGATCAAAATCTTCGGTAAAAACCATTGTCGCTCCGTGCGTAACAATGCTACACACTGCCAACACGCAACCAAAACAATGAAATAGCGGAACACAAACCAACAAACGATCGTCTTCGGTATATTTCATGCACTCGCCGGTTGCAAATCCATTGTTCAGAATATTGTGGTGCGATAGCATTACACCTTTCGGAAAACCTGTTGTTCCCGAGGTGAATTGCATATTCACCACATCGTGGCAGTTGAGCCCAATTTTTACACTTTCCAGTTCCAGGTCATCAATATGGCTTCCCAGCAGCATCAATTCATCGGTACTATACATTCCGCGATGTTTCTGCTGACCGATAAAACCTACATTTCTAAGCTGCGGGAATTTTTCTGATTTCAGTTTACCGCGTGGCTGTGTTTTTAGCTCAGGCACCAGCTCAAATATCATCTTCACATAGTCACTGTCGCGGTATCCATCAACAATGAAAAGCGAATTTATATCTGCATTTTTCAGAATATACTCCAGCTCTGCTAATTTGTAATTGGTATTAACCGTTACCAGAACTGCCCCGATTTTGGCAGTGGCAAACATCAGCGTTGTCCAATCGGGAACATTTTTTGCCCACACACCTACTTTATCTCCCGGTTTAATACCGATAAAAAGCAATCCTTTTGCCAGGCTGTCTACCCGTTCGTTAAACTGCTTATACGAAAACCGCAGGTTACGATCAGGATAAACAATAAAATCTTTGTCTGGTGTTTCGAAGGCCCATTTTTCAAGTATATTTCCTAAGGTATAATCAAGTAGTTGCATGAATACGTTTTTAAATTATACGGGAGTGTAAACTACCGCAAGAATTTTTGCAGCCTGTTCGCCGGCTGCGTGAATGTTGTGGGCAACAACCGAATCGAGATAAATGGTATCGCCTTTGTGCAAGAGGTACACTTCTTTTCCGTAATTGATCTCAACACTTCCTTCAAGCACATATAAAAACTCCTCGCCTTCATGCGACGACAGTTTATAATCCGATTCTTCCGATGGTTCAATTTCAACCAAAAACGGCTCCATGTGTCTTCCGGCTTTTGCCTGCGCCAGCGAGAAAAAGTTCAGGTGCTCACGAGTACTTTCATCTTTGGTAGAAAAGCTCAGCGTTTCTTCGGCTTTGCCTGCATTTACCAGAGCCGGTCCAATTGTTTCCTGATCGTCGAGGAAGGTGCCGATACGTACACCCATTGCACGCGATATTTTAATTAGCACACCTAACGAAGGAACATTCCCCTCGTCTTCAATCAGCTGTAACTGGGCTTCATCCAAATTAGCCTGTATTGCCAAATCACCGCGCGAGAGTTGCCTGAACTCACGAAACTCCTTGATCTTATTACCAATCTTTTTCCGGTTTTTCATCTCATTAAAATTGTTCGTTTCATTTCTATTCGATGTAACTCCCAATGAATTTGAATTCTTCTTGTTTTTGAATTTGAAGAATAAAAATTCATGCTCGTTTCATACGATTAAAATTGTTTATTTATTAGGATATCGTATGGAACTTGCACATTTTTAATTATCCTTTTGGGTGTAATTAGCTTACATGCTCGTTTCATCCTTTTTAGTTTTTTACTTTATCTTGTAATAGATGCCTGCCTCTCGGCAGCTATGGAACTCACCCCAATTTGCCGAGACTTGTTTCATAAGACATTTGATTACGATGTAAAAATAACAGTTTGGATGAAATGTAAAAATGACTCCAATTAGTATTTTGCTTTCTATTCTATTTTTGAAACTAATGTTGCACAACAGCATTACTTCGTTACAATAAAAAAAGGTGCCCAAACGAGCACCTTTTTATATATTCTATTTTTGCTTTTGCAAATAATATCAATTTTCACCGCGGGATTAGCTGATCCATTTAATAAATCTGAAATCCTGGCGGTGTGGCAATTCCGGATGTTTGGCATACACCCTGAAACTGTAAGAGAACGAACCCGGGTGGTCGGGTAAAATGGTATGCTTATAACAGCAAGTTGTGCCCTCGCTTTTTTCAGGAATAAATTCAACTGTATCTACAATCCTTTCCTGTCCGTCATCTTTACTTTCAGCAATTAATAATTCCACACCAACTTCCTCTGGTTTAAGCCCATTTAAGTCAACCGATACTTTTACCGGATACTTATCACCCAATACCATGGTGTGCGCAATACCATCGATGATTTCGATGTTTTTCACCTGTATTCCATCCCATTTTGCAGCCACTTTGGCTTTCCAGGCAGCAATTTCTTTTGCCAGTTTATAACCTTCGGCATTCACACGTTGAGAACGCTCATATTGCGGGTTATAATAACGATCCTGGTAGTCGCGCATCATGCGCGATGTGGTAAAGTTTGGCGAAACATTTGCAATGGTATTTTTCACAAAACTGATCCATTTTTCAGGGATATCGTACTGGTTACGGCCATAATAAGCAGGAACAACCTCCTCTTCCAGAATATTGTAAATGGTTTCAGCATCCAACTCATCCTGGAAATCCTGAACATCGTAGGCACGTTCGGCAGGTAATGCCCAACCGGCATTTTTCTGATAACCTTCAACCCACCATCCATCAAGAACAGAGAAGTGAAGCGTACCATTCATAACACCTTTTTCACCGCTGGTACCAGATGCTTCCAACGGACGTGTTGGTGTGTTCATCCAGATATCAACACCTTGTAACAGCATTTTTGCCAGGTTGATGTCGTAATTCTGAACAAAAAGAATTTTACCCCGGAATTCCGGACGTTTGGATACTTCCACAATATTTTTTATCAGATCCTGACCTGCTTTATCGGCAGGGTGCGCTTTTCCGGCAAAAATAAACTGTACCGGACGATCGGGATTATTTACAATTTTTGCCAATCGTTCGGTGTCACGGAATAACAAGTGAGCACGTTTATAAGTAGCAAATCTGCGCGCAAACCCGATTGTTAACGTATTCGGATTCAGTTTGCCCAGAATTTCACTGATCATTTTTGGATTTTCCGAACGCTTAATCCAGTTATCCGAGAAACGCTCTTTAATATAGTTAATCAGCTTTTGACGTAGTTTCTTACGCAACTCCCAAATCTCGTAGTCCGGAACATTATAGATATTCTTCCAAACCTCAAAATCCAGTTGATTGGTTGGAAATTCTTCGCCAAAATATTTTTTATGAATGTCTTTCCATTCCTGAGCTGTCCAGGTTGGATAGTGAACTCCGTTGGTTACATAGCCAATTTCCAGCTCTTCCTCCAGGTATCCCTGAAAAAGATCTTTAAGCACTGCTTTACTTACATCGCCGTGCAGCATACTAACGCCGTTAATTCCCTGCGATAAGTTGCTGGCCAGGTAACTCATATTAAAATGATCCTCTTCAGCCCTGGCCTTACCTAACATCTCAAAGTCGTCCCAGGTCAGTCCAAGCTTTTCGGGGAAATAATTCATATAATGACGGAACATATCTTTATGGAAAGAATCGTGCCCTGCCGGAACCGGCGTGTGTGTTGTAAACACTGTTGATGCATTAACAACTTCTTTAGCCTCGGCGTAGCTAAGCTTCTGTTCTTCCATCAGGTTGGCAATTCGTTGTATTCCAATAAACGCTGCGTGCCCTTCGTTACAGTGGTAAATATCTGAGTCTACGCCTAACTTTTTCAACGCCTGAATACCTCCCAAACCAAGTAACATCTCCTGTTTCAGTCGGTTTTCGTTGTCGCCACCGTATAAATGATGGGTTACAAAACGGTCGGCATCGTTATTTTCATGATGGTCGGCATCAAGCAAATACAGTTTTACCGAGCCAATATTGGTTTGCCAAACTCGTCCGATCAGTGTCCTTCCCGGGTATTGTACTTCAACACGTACCCATTCGCCATTTTTATCCAATGCCGGCTGAACGGGGATTTTCGAGAATTGCTGTGCATCGTAAACAGCCATTTGCTCACCGTGTAGATTCAGTGTTTGTTTAAAATATCCGTAGCGATACAACAAACCTACGGCAACCAGTTTTACTTTCATATCGCTGGCTTCTTTCAGGTAGTCGCCGGCCAAAATACCCAAACCTCCCGAGAAGATTTTCAGGCTGTCGTGCAAACCGTACTCCATACTAAAATACGAGATTCCAGGGCCTGCAAGCTCTTTACGATCATCAAGATATTGGTTAAACTTTGTATTTACTTCGTGCATTTTGGCTACGAACATTTCATCGCGTTCCAGCTCTTTAAAACGGTTGTAGCTCACCTGGTCGAGCAAAACAATTGGGTTATGGGCGCATTCTTCCCAAATTTCCGCATCTATCTGCTGAAATAATTCGCGTGCTTCTGAATTCCAAACCCACCAAAGGTTTTTTGAAAGATCGCGCAGTGGTGAAAGACTTTCCGGAACGTTAGACTCTACGATAATCCGTTTCCATACCGGCTCTCCCACAACCGGGTTCTTTATAAATTTTTTCTCTTCCATTTTCTTCTCATTAAATTAATTACAAACTATACCCATCGGGTAAGCTCATCGTTCTAACTCACTTAGAACGAGCTGCAAAAATAGATTATCATTTCAACAAATTGTTTGTTCTACAATTATCGTTAAGTGAATTTAATGTTAGCGACAAATCGTCTATTTCTTCTTTCGCAAAGCCGTTTTTTGCTTTTTTGTTTTTTGCAAACGGCGCAAATCGGCTTCCATTCTTTTTATCTTTTCTTCTTTTTCTTCTAATAATCGATGAAGCGAAGCAATTTCATTCTCCACTTCACTTTCCGGAACATTCGCATTTAACCGGATTTTAAAATCGCTCAGCACATTCATATAATTGATAAATGCCTCGTATGGCGAATCAAAATGGCTGTAAGATTTATGCGCATCACCGCCGGCAAAAAATTTGGTCGACATATAAAAGAAATGATCACTGGCCTGCAAATAATTCCAATCCTTCTGAAGAACACTGTCGGTACACCGGGCCATTTGTTCTTTCATGGCATACAGTTTTTCAAAGGCCTCTTTTTGCATCTCGTTACCCAGCCAGGCACTTAGATCGCGCTCTTCATCGGACCAGGAGATTGGATGTGGAACACTAACAACAGAAATCGGCTGAAGTTCATTAACAGCTTCGGAAGGAGTTGAAAACTTTAGCTTATCGCTTTTAACGATCTGTTCAGCCAAAGCTTTTAAGAAATCGAATATACCGGCTTCTTTTGGCTGTCGGGTTCCAAACGAATCGTAGCCCATAAACAAGTTTATTACCTCTTCTTTTTCACCAACGTTTTCGAGCCAGCTCACATACTTTTCTGCTGTCAACGGGTATTTATCCCATTTTGTGTCTGAGAATCGAAATCCAATATCATCACTCAGTTTGTAGTTGCGCATTAGCACTTTTAACCGCGGATTAATAGCGTTTACATACAGAAAATCGGGGCTTTTCCATCCGAGCACGTGCTTGGCTCCTTCGGTTAACATAGCCGAATAACCCAATTTGGCTACTTTCTCGCCAATTTCGTCGGAGTAAATCATTTCCGTATTTCGGAAAACACGAGGTTTCTGACCGAACAACCTGAAGATCTGATCGTCGTGCATTTTTACCTCGTCGGTAAAAGCATGTATATCTTTTAAGGAGCTTAATGAATGCGAGTAGGTTTCGGCCAGGAATTCAACACAACCGGTTTTTGCCAACTTTTGAAACGACTCAATAACATCGGGTGCATAAAGCTCAAACTGCTCCAATGCCACGCCGGTTATCGAAAAAGCCACTTTAAACTTATCACCCAGTTTATTGGCCAGTTCGAGCAACAATTTATTGGTCGGTAAATAACTTTTGTCGGCTATATTTCGGATAATGCTTTCGTTTGAATAATCGTCGTAATAATAATGATCGTTACCGATATCGAAAAAACGGTAACGCCGGTGCCTGAACGGCTGATGTATTTGAAAAAACAAACAAATTGATTTCATAGTCGTTGGTTAATTTTCTTGCAAAGTACTCACATAAACTTTTCTTACTTCGTTGGCCGAATGTGTCCATTTCAACTCTTCCACCTCGGTCTTCCCCTCGCTTTTAAAATGCTCGGCCAAAGAGGTATAATTTAACACCCCATAAATGGCATCGGCCATTGCATAAGTATCCCAAAAATCGATTTTTATAGCATGCCTTAAAATTTCAGACACCCCCGACTGGTTGGATATAATTACCGGAACATTTAACTGCATGGCTTCAAGTGGCACAATTCCAAAAGGCTCCGACACTGATGGCATAACAAACACATCGGTCATGCTAAAAAGATCGTTTACATCGCTCCCTTTCAGAAAACCGGTGAAATGAAACTTATCGGCAATGCCAAGCGCTGCTGTTCGTGCAATCATTTCGTTCATCATGTCGCCACTACCGGCCATAACAAAACGTGCATTCTGCATTTTTTTGAGCACCAGGTTTGCAGCTTCAACAAAATAACCTGGGCCTTTTTGCATGGTTATCCTTCCTAAAAAAGTAACCACTTTATCGTTTACACCTTTTGGCGGCAAACTTCCTTTTTCATGATTTACCGACTCAACCGCGTTATAAACGGTAACCACTTTCTCGGGCGGTATTCCGTATTTCTCGATTACCATTTTTCGGGTTAGGTTACTCACTGCAATAATTTTATCGGCAGCCTCCATTCCTTCACGCTCAATGGCATAAACCCGTGGGTTTACATCTCCTCCGCTTCGATCGAAATCGGTGGCATGCACATGAATAACCAATGGTTTTCCACTGGCCTTGCTGGCAGCAATTCCTGCCGGATAGGTGAGCCAGTCGTGTGCATGAATAATGTCGCAGGGATTATCTTCGGCAATCATACGAGCCACAAGTGCATAATCGCGGATTTCTTTTAACAGATCGGGGCCGTA
Organism: uncultured Draconibacterium sp.; assembly: GCF_963675065.1. Lineage (NCBI taxonomy): Bacteria > Pseudomonadati > Bacteroidota > Bacteroidia > Marinilabiliales > Prolixibacteraceae > Draconibacterium > uncultured Draconibacterium sp. The sequence continues at coordinate 1,331,390 of NZ_OY775905.1, forward strand.
GCCTCCGCTAAATTCGATCTTTGAATTCTCGTCGGTTTCAACAAATTTTGTCTGGCCTGTGTAGCGTTTGCTTTTTAATGTCCAGAATTCATCTTCGGTAACGTAGGGAAGAATGGGCGAATCTACTTCGAGGTATTCCATTGTTTTTCCACCCTCATCAAAAGTAAAGGTCGTTCGGTTTACGGGAACATTGTTGGCTCCAATCAACTTTAATCGCGACTGATCTTCATCGCCAAAAGCCTTCGGAACTACAAAAGTTAAGTCAATATCTTCAATCTCTGCCATACCTTTTGTAAGCCCGTAACAAGCTGTCCCCAATCCACCGGAGATATGGGGAGGAAATTCCCATCCAAACATTAATACCTTCATCTGATCTTCTAATTTTCCGGTTGCATCCAAAAATCAATTGTTTTTGGTTTATTCTGTATAGTTCTGCACCAAATCGAGCGCATACGAAACACCTGCGATATTCCAGGCCTGCGAGATAGCTCCTTTTCCAACATGGGGCGGGTCACCATCGTACATTTCCGGAATATTCCCGATACAATGCTCTGTCATTTCGGTTTCAAAGCTTTCCATAATCTGTTTTACAAACGGCAAGCCTCCCCGCTTATGAATTTTTAAATAAGCTTCAACAAAAAACTGAAGTAACCAGGGCCAAACAGCTCCCTGATGCACGGCCAGCTCCCGTTCTTTCGGACCTCCGCTGATGTTACCAAAGTAGCGTAAATGATCAGGCGATAATGTTCGCAGCCCCCTGTTTGTTAGCAACTTGCGTTTCACCACACTTAACACCTGCTTTTGTTGCTCTTTAGTAAGCGGTGTATAATCCATGGCCACAGCAATTACCATATTCGGTCTCACTGCCCATTCGCACTGCTCATCTTTTACCACATCGGCCAGGTATCCGTGTCCTTCGCTCCAGAAGGTTTTCAGGAACGACTGCGCTACTTTATTAACCATGTGTTTCCACTTCGTAATAAACTCATGGTCGCCTGCCATGTCGGCCAAATCGAGCGCAAAACAAATGGCGTTAAACCATAGGGCATTCACTTCAACCGGCATTCCGGCGCGCGGCAAAACTGCCTTACCGTCAACACTGGAATTCATCCAGGTTAATGCGGTATCTTCCTTTTCGGCATAAATTAATCCGTTGGGCAGCACCTTAATATCATCCCGATTCTGACTTGCATAGGCATTGAGGATCCGTTTGATCACTTCGCCATATGTTTTCCAAAGAAACTTCGGATTGTTCTTTTTCTTTAAATATTGCTGAATGACCCAAATAAACCACAACGATGTGTCGGCAGAATGGTACTGCAGCTTTTTATCCTTGATGTGGTCGGGGAAAAAACCATCGTTAAAATATTTCAGGTACGAATCGAGTATTTTCTCGCACAGTTTTGGGTCGTTAAACGACAGGCACAATCCGGGAAGAGAAATAAATGTTTGACGGGTAATACTGTTGTACCACGGGAAACCGGCAATAATATCGGCCGTATAACCTTCGTGCATGATAAACTGGTGAGCAGCCCGCTCTAAAACACTGTTGAAGGTTTCTTTGCCTCCACGTTTATTCTGTTCTTTGGTAAATCGCTGTTTTAACGACACCGGATTGGCTTCTGTTAAACCCGCGGCAAAAACGATCGACTCGCCTTTTTTCATCGGAAACTCAAAATAGCCCGGCACAAAAAGATCTTCCAAATAATCGTACCCCCGGATCAGCTCTTTTAGGTATTCAATATCGTAATACCAATCGGGAACTCCCACAAAATCAACTGCTTTACTGCATTGCATAAACAAATTGGGGTAGCCTTCGTACAAACATGTTTTTATCCCGTTTTTGGCCTTCCCAAACTTGCGGTTAACAAACATATTCGCCTTGCTCAGCTGATGAATATTTCGGAAAGCCAGAAATGGTTTTAATCGCAAAGTTGTTGGCGATTTTGCTTCCTCAAGCGTATATTTTATCAGAATTTGTTCCTCTTTTTCAACCAGCAGCCGTTCTTTTGTAAGCACAACTCCGCCAACCCGGTAGGTAATTTTGGGTATCGCATCAAACTCTACATTACGGATGTATTTGTGTCCTTTGGGTTCGTAGGTTCCGCCTTTATAGCGGTGAATTCCGAGGTTGAATTCGGCCTCGTTTTGTATCACTGTTTCATCAAGCGATGAAAGCAATACATGTTTTTCACCTCCAAGATTCTCAATAGGGCACACCAGCAAACCGTGATATTTTCTGGTATTGCAGCCGTTTAGCGTGGTACTTAAATAAGAACCGGCTCTGTTTGATCGTAGTATTTCTTTGAACAGCGAATATTCGAGATTTACCAGCTGCTCCTTATCAAATTCAAGGTAATGCATATTAATAACACTTTGGTAAATTGAGTATTGGTTCAGCAGTCACAACGAAGTTGTCACTACTAAGTTAAGGGATTTAACTTACAATTGTTTGGTCACCATCACCAAATTCCTCAATCTGTACATTAAAATATTCTTTTTCTAACTTTAAATTAAGATACGGGAATCTGTTTTCCAGCAACTCTAATTTATTTAGAAAACTAAGGAGAAATTTGGAATATTCAAGGGATTTTTTGTTGATTGGGCGATGCTTTACAGCATTGCTTATTTTTTGAACTTCCCGGGCAATTTCAATACTTTCAGGATTAATTAGTGCCGTTTCAAAACGCGACCAGATATGCTTAATGGCCACCTCCGAAATGTGTAACATATCTTCGGCATAAAAACGATAATCGCGCAGCTCATCCATCACAATTTCGTACGACGGGAAATAGGCACATTTTTCAGTACCAAGTTCCTGAATAAGTTGATCGACAGCCAATATAAGCGTCGACTTACTTCGCTGGTTTTCAACGGCACCATCTTTCCAATGACGAATTGGGCTGACTGTAAAAACCACTTTCAGGTCAGGGTTTATCTGCCAGATTTTGTTCAGCAATTCACAATAAACTTTAACGATTTGTTGAACCGACAAACGTTCGCGCACAAACTCGCGGGCCGGAATTTTATGGCAATTCGAAACCAGTTCGCCACTCTTTTTGTACCGATAAATCCAGGCCGTACCAAAAGTGAGAAATAAAAACCCGGACTCCTTTAAAAAAGTTGCCGAGCTTTTAATACGCGTGTTTATGTCATCCAACGCCTTATTTTGCTCGGTATTCGAAAAACGGCCATGATGACTAAAGCTGTGCCAAAGGCCATTATGTTCGATAAGATCGTTTGCCGAAAGCTGCCTCTCTTCGAGCAATAGCTGCAGCCCGTTGGCAACAGAAAGCGGATTATACAAAATTCCAAACGGATTAATGTCGACCGGGTATTTCAGGGCTTCCATTTTTGCCCCAACATTTTCGGTAAAACACGATCCCATAAACAGGTTTTTCTTCTTGTAATCTGTTTGCCACGGAAACTGCGGCACATCTACTATGGTTTGAAACTTTGCTTCGGCCATTTACTTCACTTTCGGAATATCCACTTTTTTAAGTACCAAAGCCGTTCTTGCCGGCAAATACAGTCGCAAATAATGCTGGCTGTCCATTCCTTTGCTTGGCATGGTGTAGTAACTAATCTCCTCATCAACCCGGTCGTGACCACCAAAGCGGCCTGAATCCGTATTCAATACAATTTGATATTTCCCGGAACCAAGCGGAATTCCGTAATCGGTAAACGACTGCGTTGGATTAAAATTGAAAACAAATAAAAACAGTCCGCGGTGGTAGGCCAGCACTTTATCGGGCTTGTTTTCCAAAACCAGATCAACCGGAGGAATAGAAAGTATCTTATTTTGGTTAATCAGCTGAATCATTTCTTTGTCAAAATCGTACAGCCAATGATATTTCAGGTCCTGATTTTCAGCAATGCTCCACATTCTGCGGGCATGCTGATAGGACCAATTGTTTCCTACCCGCGGGAAATCAATCCACTCGGGATGTCCGAATTCATTCCCCATAAAATTCAGGTAAGCACCGCCGGCAGTACTTGCAGTAGCCAGCCGTATCATTTTATGCAGTGCTATTCCACGGTCAACAATCAGGTTCGGCTGATCTTTTCGCATGGAAAAATACATCTCTTTATCTATCAGCCGGAAGATGATGGTTTTATCGCCCACTAGGGCCTGGTCGTGCGATTCAGCATAACTTACCACCTGCTCGTCCATTCGCTTCGAGGTTAGCTGGAAAAAAATATCTCCAACCTCCCATTCGTCGTCTGACTTTTCTTTTATCATTTTTATCCAGAAGTCAGGAACGCCCATTGCCATTCTGAAATCGAATCCCAAACCGCCATCTTCAATTGCTGTTGCCAGTCCGGGCATTCCGCTCATATCTTCAGCAATCGAGAGTGCCCGCGGATTAATTTCTTTAATCAACTTATTTGCCAGTCTGAAATAGGTGGTCGCCTCGTGGTCGACATTGGCATTAAAATAGTCGTCGTAAGTAGTGAATGCGATCTCCAAACCATGATTAAAATATAACATGCTGGTTACTCCGTCGAAACGGAATCCATCAAATTTATACTCGGTCAGCCAGTAGCTGATATTTGATAAAAGGAAGTGCAACACCTCATTTTTATCGTAGTTAAAACAATAGCTATCCCATGCCGGATGCTCACCTCTTCCACCTTCGTGGAAAAACTGGTAGCGTGTGCCATCGTAATTTCCCAAACCTTCAACTTCATTTTTTACGGCATGCGAGTGCACCAAATCTATAATCACCGCAATCCCCATTCCGTGCGCCTCATCGATCAGTTGTTTTAGTTCCTCGGGAGTGCCAAAACGCGACGACGCCGCAAAAAAGCTGCTTACATGATAACCAAAACTCCCGTAATACGGGTGCTCCGGAATCGCCATCAACTGAATAACATTATAGCCGTTAGCTTTTATACGCGGCAACATCTGCTCACGAAATTCATTGTAGGTATGTACACGTTCCTCTTCGCCGGCCATACCCACATGCCCCTCATAAATCAGTGGGTGCTCGTCGGCCTGCTGGAACTCCTCATTCTTCCACTCATATGGATTTTCGGGCGCCCAAACCTGTGCATTAAAAATGTGTGTATTTTCGTCCTGTACAACACGCGTAGCCCAGGCAGGTATTCTTTTCCCAAAGTTTACAGACCAGTGCACATTTAAGGCATACAAATCGCCATGTGCTATTTGATCGGCTGCCAGATGCAATTCCCAAACACCGTGATCGAGACTTGCAAAAGAATACTCAACATTTTCATGCCAATCGTTAAAAGTACCAACCAGATAAATATGTGTAGCATTGGGTGCCCACTCGCGAATTACCCAGCCCGACTCGGTACGGTGCAAACCAAAATACAAATGCCCGGTAGCAAAATCTGCCAGCGACCGTCCGCCGGTAATTTCTTTTTCTTTACGATCAGCAAGTATCATTCGGTCGGAAATAATTCCGGCATAAGGCTCAAGCCACTTATCATTCTGAACTAACTTTGGCAGGTATCTTTTCATCTTATTAAAATTTTTCGTTTTTTAAGGCATAAGATGGAACTCGCATGATAATGCTCCTATATGAAACGGGCTTTTTAAACTGCTCGTTTCATCGGTTTGGCTCCTTTCTTCTTTGCCTTTCAAATCCGAATAACACTTCCGAATTTGTTTTTTAAAGATATAGAATCAGACGTGAAAATGCAGATTATTAAAAGAAAATGCATTTCAATGCCTCTTCTTTTTCTCTAAAATCCATTAACTGACTGACAAGCAGACTTCTGTTACAACACAGTTACCATTTATAATTATTTAACCGCGAATAATTGCCGGTGCCCGGAACTTGAAATGATACCGATAACATTGCAGAAAAGGGAAAATCGTTTTTTGATTACTTCAGAAAAAACAATAAAAAAACCATGGCGGGGGGCGCCATGGTTAGCAGTTGTTAATTAAATGCTGTTTAATTATAACTTAAAATGTAAAGTGAACTAACAATTACTGTACCATAATGGTTCGCTCATTTAAGAACTTTTATGTTTTAGAATTGTTTTGAGGATGTCAAATATCAGGCTTTTTCAGCTGGTATTTCGTATTAGCAGGCCAGGAAAGGAATACAAAAGATTACTTTTACGCCTTTAAAGATTGACAAATGAAGAGAACCGGATTTACTACTACAGCATTAAATGTACCTTACGCCAAGCAAGATCCACACAAGGCACTGCAAATGCCTTTATACGAATCGGTAGCTTACGAATTTGATTCGGCCGAACAGATCGAGGCCAATTTCAGGGGCGAGTATATTGCCCATGTTTACTCGCGAACAACAAGCCCAACGGTGGAGTATTTCGAGTTAAAACTTAAGGCGCTGACCCAAAGCAGCGGTGCAATTGCAGTAAGTTCGGGCATGGCCGCCATTACAAATACGATTATGGCGATTACCCAAACGGGCGACAATATTATTTCCGGAAATCGTTTGTTTGGACACAGTTATGCCTTGTTGCAAAATACGCTTTCGGAATTTGGACTGGAAACACGTTTTTGCGATTTAATCTCTGAAACAGAAATTGAAAATCGTATAGATAAAAATACCCGCGCCATTTATTTTGAAACGGTAACCAATCCGCAACTGGATATTGCTGATATTGAAATGTTGTCGCGCGTGGCAAAAAAACACGGTCTGGTTTTAGTCGCCGATAGCACGATTACTCCACCCAATGTTTTTAGTGGTGGTAAATTTGGCGTAAATATCGAGGTGATGTCGACTACGAAATACATCTCCGGCGGAGCTACTTCGTTTGGCGGAGCCATTGTAGATCATGGTAATTTCGATTGGAACCGGAACCCAAATACAGCTTCATACACCGAAAAATTTAAGGAGAATGCCTTTCTTATTAAAGTAAGAAAGAACGTTTACCGAAATACGGGCGGAAGCATGGCGCCACAAACTGCGCGCTTTCAAATTCAGGGGCTCGACATCCTTGAGCTTCGGGTAGAAAAATGCTACCAGAACTGCCTGGCTTTGGGCGAATTTATGAAAGCCCATCCCCGGATTAAAACAGTGAGTTACCCGGGATTGGAAACAGATGAACACTACCCGCTGGCGCAAAAATATTTTAACGGTGTTCCCGGAACTATAATGAGTTTCGAGCTGGAATCGAAAGCAGCCTGTTATTCGTTTATGAATAAATTGCAAATCATTCGCAGGGCAACTAACCTGAATGACAATAAATCGCTGATCATTCACCCGCACTCAACAATTTATGCCGAGTTTACCGAAGAAGAGCGCGTTGCAGCCGGTATTAACGACCGCATGATGCGCCTTTCGGTGGGCATTGAAAATGTAGCTGATATTATTGCCGATATTGAGGCGGCGTTGTAATGATATTAAAACACGAAGACTCAAAGGCACTAAGTTTTTTTAATCACAGTCGGTACATAGGACAAAGTAGTTTATGGTTACAATTGCTAATTTGTTCTATTGCTAAATTGCTCCATTGTCAAATTGCAGAACTGTAAACTGCGACTGAAAACTGTCCACTTTCCTAAGATTCTGCAATCTTAAATCGTTAATCTTCAATTGAAATTCAAATTCTCTAATCCGCTCCTCATTCACTCAATAACTCATTCACTATTCTACTGTTAAATTGTTCTATTGCTAAATTGTTAAACTGAGAACTGCGACTGTAAACTACCTCCTTTCCTAAAATTCTGCAATCCAAAATCGTTAATCTTCAATCGAAATTCAAATTCTCTAATCCGCTCCTTATTCACTCAATAACCCATTCACGATACTACTGTTAAATTGTTCTATTGCTAAATTGTTAAACTGAGAACTGCGACTGTAAACTGTTTTCTTTCTGGAAATCGAAAATCTTTAAACACTAAGAAGCGAAGAATTGAACCACATTAGACACATAGGCCACAAGAGTTTATGGTTACAATTGTTCTATTGTTAAATTGCTCCATTGTCAAATTGCAGAACTTTAAACTGCGACTGAAAACTGTCCACTTTCCTCCTTCTTCTACAATCTAAAATCGTTAATCTCTATTCGACATTCAAAGTTCTTAGTATGCCAACATCACCGTACCATTCTTAACGGTACCTTTTCCATCGTTCAATAGCAGTACATAAATGTAGTTACCGGCCGGTAGTCCACCTGATCGGCCAAGGGTAAGTACGTTTTCAGATGTTCCCCACCACCATGCATCCTGGTAAGTTCCCCAAACATCGAGGTTACCGTAGTGTTCTTTCTCCCAAAGTTTAACACCATTACGGTTAAAAATCATCAGTTTGGCATTCGGATATTTCTGGATACACAGAATCTGGAAGAAATCGTGAACATCATCATCGTTTGGCGAGAATCCTTCAGGAATAAACAACTCACAATTCAGCTCGGTATCCAGGTACTCCGGATAACCATCCAGATCGAGGTCATCGTCGCTGTAATCTCCGTTACCATTCAGGTCTTCATTTACTGTCAGGTAATCATCATCTTCATCGTTAATATCGCGCCAGTCGCGTGTTCCGTCATCGTCAAAGTCTTGTAGCGGCGCATTACTACCGGTCTCGTTACCGTAATCGGCCCATCCATAATAGGTATCATAAGCATCATCCAATCCATCGTGGTCATCATCGGTGTACCATCTCAATACATCGGCAATACCATTGTGGTCGGCATCGTGGCCTTCAATCATATCGAATACACCATCGTTGTCCGAGTCAATATCCAGGTAATCAGGCATCGAATCACCATCGGTATCGGTCAATTCTTCGTCGAAAGTAATTACACCACCAATTGTTACATCGTAAACATCATCCCAGCCATCGTGGTTGGCATCAACTCCCGAAGGCGGAATATAATTGTGCTCGCCCTGACCTTCAATATTATCCGGTATTCCATCGTTATCCGAGTCAATGTCCATGTAATCCGGTATTCCGTCATGATCAGAATCGATCAGCCCCATTTGGTCTTCAGGCCAGTAACCACCATTTTCAATATTATCGCGGATTCCGTCATTATCATCATCAATATCATTCGCATCGGCAACACCATCACAATCGTTATCCGGAACGCGGGTGATATAAACCCAGGCGGTATCGCACAACGAAGGAATTCCATCGTCACAAATTACATACTGGAAGCTATCGGTTCCGAAGAATCCATCGAACGGAATGTATTCAAAGTTTCCATCGCCGTCCAGCCAGTTAAATACACCACTATCCGGTTGAGTAATCAGGGTCTGGCCTACCGTAATCTTATCTCCGGCATCCGGATCAGAATCTACACCATTTCCAAAGCCATCGCCATACAATACAGTACCAAACAACTCGCCACACGGTACTTCAAAGTAATCGTCCACAGCCACAGGCGGCTCGTTGGCCGGGAGTACGGTGATGAATACAATAGCCTCACCACATTCCGGTTTACAAGGAATACCATCGTCACAAATTTCGTAGTAGAATATATCTTCACCCACGAAATCGCGGTTTGGAATATAGGTTGCAGTACCTGTAGTTTTATCGATTACAACCGAACCATTACGTGGGCCAACCAAAACGCCTAATGATTCCAGATTGATATTCGTTTTCAGGTCGTAATCGTTTTGCGTAACCGGAATTTCAACCGGCACATTCACCGCTGTAATTGCCGAGTCGTTTTGTACATTCGGCGGAGTATTACCAAATACAACAAATTCAACGGTACAGCTTCCGACATTTCCGCTTTGATCGGTAGCGAATGCTGTAATTGTTACCGGACTAGCGTCAATATCATCACAATCAAGAACATATCTATCGAGTTCACGGCTAACAATTTCACAGTTTTCCCACTCCGAAGTGGTCAGCATATCATAAGTTAAGATATAGGTTCCATCTTCTTCGCTAAGTTGTACCGTATCGCGGCCAATACAGGTAATTTGCGGAGCAATGGTATCCAACACCGTTACAACAGCTTCGCAACTGTCTTGTAATCCGTATCCATCGGTAACCGTCAGGGTTACTGTATTGTCTCCCAGGTTCACACAATCAAAATCGGTTTTGTCGATTTCAAGCGTTACATCGGTACAATTATCAAACGACCCGTTATCAACCATTTCTGCTGTTACACCCGCTTGTCCGTTTTCATCGAGGTAAATAGTAACCGGCTGACAAATCGCCTCCGGAGGCATTGTATCAATCACTGTAATGGTTGCCACACATTCATCCGAAAGCCCTACCTCGTCATAAACAGTTATCCGGGCCTGTGTTCCTGATTCTACATCCTCGCAGGTAATCTCGCTCACTTCTATTTCCACCCTTAGATTTTCAGGAGCGGTACAATTATCAAACACGCTGTCAACCATAGCAACCGAATCCTGCACAGTAATCTGGTAAGTTCCGTTTTCATCCAGATAAACCGTAATATCTGCACAGAATACCTCAGGTGCCTTGTCGTCGAGAAGTAGGAAATAAGTGGTATCGCGGCCAACATTTCCACAGATATCGGCAATGCTGTAATAGTAAATTAACTCCGAACGACCGGGTTCTATATTAATTAAGGTATCGCGAACAGTAAACGACGATGGATCGATTCCACAATTATCGTCAGGAACAGGTACACCCGATGCGATAAAATCAGCATAAGTTTTGTAATCGGCAAAAACAGCAGAGTAACATTCCACGGTATCGCCTTCAGGAGCATTAAGTACCGGAGGAATAGTATCATGGAAGTCGATGGTTTGTGTACATGAATCTAATCTTCCGTATATATCTTCAATGATGTAGGTACGTTCAATCGTTAAACAGTATTCGCTTAAAACTGTATTGTCAATATAATCCAGATTCTCCACTATATTGACCGGATTATAATATCCGCCCATGGCTATAAAATCTGAGATATCGTTGGTTCCCGGGTATTGTGTAACATCCGGGCATTCAAAAATAGTATCCGGAGGACAGCTAAACTCCGGCTCAAAGGTTCGCAAAGTAACTGATAAACTATCGTAACAGCCAATATTATCGCTTACTTCCACCCAATAATCGCCGGCAGGAAGGTCGACAAGATCTTTAGATTTTGCCGTATAGCCATCAGGGCCGGTCCAGTTAACGGTATAAGGTTCGCTTCCTCCGTTTATATTCATAAAGATGCTTCCAACCGGCTCTGGATCGTAGCCCGGATCAACCGGATCAACATTCAGATCGATAGCAGGAACAACGGTAACGGTTAAGCTATAAGGTGTTGCATGATAGCCCGAATCAGGATAGAAAATATAATCGAAATCACCGGCAATAGCTGTATTTATGGTATCCGACCAATACCCCGGTGTTCCATTTAACGCGGTATCGGGTAATTCGGGAGCAACAGAGTACTGGCAGAATGGGCCGATGTCGGCAATAACAATTTCATTTGTTACTTCTATTTCCTGCTCACATTGGGCAGTGTTACCACAGTAATCCGTAACCTCGTAAGTTCGTGTAATAGTTTCCGGATTGGGTTTACCATCCGAAACATCGCTTACATGGCGGAAACTTACGATTCCACAGTTGTCATCAAAACTTCCTCCAGCAGCCCAGAACCCGGTAGAATCAAGAGGCGGCGGAACTATGCCATCGGACACTGAGAAGCCAGGCGGACAACTTATTGTTGGTTCTTCGTCATCGTCAACAATTATCCGGTGGGTGGCACTTAAGGTATTACCACCAAAATCCTGAATGCTGTATGTTCTTATTTCTTCGTAACAATATTCGCTTTCGCTTCCAACAATAACTACAAAATCAAGATTAAAGGAACTTGTATCGAGTCCCCAATCGGAGTAGACCTCAACATCAGGATTTAATGCCAGGTATTGTTTCAGCGAATCAAGAGGTGGAAAACTATTCCGGTCTTCGTAACAGATTGGCGTTTCAACCGGGGTCATGCGCCTTTCAGTTGCTATTGGCTCAGTAATAGTTTCAATAAATATTGCCTCACAACCATTCGCATCAGTTACGGTTAAGGTATAATCACCAGCCGGTTGGTTATCCAAGTCTTCCTGTGTACCTACAACATCTCCTGCTTCATTTGTCCATACGTAGTTATAATCAGGTGTTCCTCCGGCAACCGAAACTTCAATGCTACCTGTTGATTCACCAATAACGAGAACATTTATAATTGAATCGAGTGTAATTTGTATCGGATCAGGTTCAGGAATCTGAATACTGAGACTATCGATACAACCCAATGAGTCGCTTACCCAAACCGTATATACATCGGCAGTCAAATCACTTATATCTTCGGTAAATTCTCCGTTACTCCATACAAATGTATAAGGTGCTATGCCTCCTGAAACTGTTAAATTGATGGAGCCATCAGCATACCCGTAACAGCTCACAGGTATTGAATCTGCCACAAGCTCCATTGGCGGACTGATAAGCAGATGTAAACGCATTGTATCTGAACATTCACTGTCTCCGATAATATAATCGTAAATACCCGATTCGTAATAGGTGCTGTCATTTCCTGTTGCCCAGTTATATTCTACACAAGCTGTATCATAGACCTCGGTAAGGCCGCCATCAATGATGCTAACCGTTAATGTCAGTGTGGAATCACAACCACCTACTGTTTGATATTCTGAAATATAAACGCTGTCAACAAGGCTCGATATTTCCTGGTTTTCCCAGTCGGAAACGGCCTGTCCGTAACAAAGAACCGCGGTACTGTCATATGTGAATCCGTCGACAATACTTACCGTAAGGGTCAGTGTTGAATCACAGCCTGCTACTGTTTGATGTTCTGAAATATAAACACTATCAACAAGGCCCGATATTTCCTGGTTTTCCCAGTCGGAAACGGTCTGACCGTAACACAGAACTGCAGTACTATCATAACTGAATCCGTCGACTATACTTACCGTCAGGGTTAGCGTTGAGTCACAACCTGCTACTGTTTGATGTTCCGAAATATAAACACTGTCGACAAGGCTCGATATTATCTGGTTTTCCCAGTCGGAAACAGTCTGCCCGTAACACAGAACCGCGGTACTGTCAGAACTGAAACCGTCGACAATACTTACTGTAAGGGTCAGTGTTGAATCACAACCTGCTACTGTTTGATATTCTGAAATATAAATGCTGTCAACAAGGCTTGATATTACCTGGTTTTCCCAGTCGGAAACAGTCTGCCCGTAACACAGAACCGCGGTACTGTCAGAACTGAAACCGTCGACAATACTTACTGTAAGGGTCAGTGTTGAATCACAACCGGATAATGTCTGATATTCTGAAATATAAATGCTGTCAACAAGACTCGATATTTCCTGGTTTTCCCAATCATTAACGGTCTGACCGTAACACAGAACTGCGGTACTATCGATCATTATAGTAGGACTAATTATGATGCTTACCGAATCCACCGCCGGAATACAGGTGCCGTTATCGGCTAAACCTTCGGCGGTAATGAAAAGGGTAACTTCACCATTAAGAATATCGTCGGGGCCAAAAGTGTAGGTGGGATGCAGACTGTATTCATCGCTGAATGTTCCGTCTCCCGTTCTACCCCAGTAAATTTGGCTGTGATTCCAGGCTGTATCGCCAAACAGGGTATAATCGTCGAAGCTACAAAGCACTACATCGTCGCCGGCACGTGCTTCCGGAAGCGGGAATACTCTGACCATTCCCTGTTCCACCGTATCGCAACCATGTTCGCTGGTCACATAAACCACTATATCATAATCGCCATCCGTATCCCATAGCATAGTACTTTCACTTCCGTAGATGGTATCGTTTCCCAGATCCTCTTCAAAAGGAACTTCCGGTACTCCGAAGGTGTCAACAAGTTGCCGATCGATGATTTCCCAGTAATACGTATAACCGGCCTCACCATCGCGACGATAGGTACGTTCGGTCCCTACACATACCGAATCGATGACATAGCTTTCCTGGGCGAGCAGATTTGCCGCCATCAGCAGGAAGAATACTATGTACATCAGTTTTTTCATATTTTATTAGTTACGAGCTGCGAGCTTTTTCAACACTAAGACACAAAGGCGCTAAGTTTTTTTTGAACCACAACAGGCACATAGGGAACAATAGGTTTTAAACGCTTCAAGGTTTTTAAAACTCTTGAAGGTTTATCTGTTTGCCGATTGCTATTTGTCTTTTGCCTATTCATTCATTCTGTGATCTTATTTCATTAATAATCTTCATTCGTTATTCAACTTTCCACCTCTCTTGCTCCAGACTGCTTTCGATCGCTGATCATTGCCTCATCGTGGAGCGTGGGTTGGCTTGTGCTCCTTATCCCAGGGCGTTGCCCCGGGCTGTTATGTTTCGCCCCCTTGGGACTTTTCCAATCCTTCTGAAATATAAAATCGTTAATCTTCATTCGTTAATCAGCCTTATCTCTTCCTCATTCACTCAATTACTCATTCACTACACTACTGTTAAATTGTTCTATTGCTAAATTGTAAAACTGCGACTGAAAACTGCAAACTTTCCTCCTATTCTGCAATATAAAATCGTTAATCATTCCCGACGCTTCGGTCGGGACTAGTTCCACTAGCCATTTTTAGTTCTCCGCCTAAGTGCGGTTCCTAAAAATCGAGTGTCACTGAGCATTCATTATTCCTTTCACATCCTCCTCATTCACTCAATTACTCATTCCCTTCCTTTTCCTTCTGCAATCTCAATTCGTTAATCATCATTCGAAATTCAATATTCTTCGTCACTGAGCTTTAAAAATAATCCTTTCTTTTTCCATTCGCTAATCCTCCTTTAGGTAGATTGGTTCCTGCGCCGGTTTCGGGAAAATAACGATACCTGTATTTGGCCGTTCTTCCCCGGTAAACTCGTAAGCCTTACAATTATCTTCTACCCGAATAACCCAGAAAGTTGTCTCCCCTACCGGCAATGGTTCCAAAACAGGAATTACCAACTCCGGATCTTCTTCTGTACCGTTTAAGTTCACAACACTAGGCGTAACAGCATCGCCAATGGTGTAGGTAACGGTGTATGGCCCTCTTCCGGTAAAGCGGATATATACATTTGTTGGATCGCCAATACAAACCGAGTCGGCGTAAACTTCCATATCCAGATCGGATTCCAGAACTTCCATTACATACATTTCAATATTATCGGTACACGACACCTCGTCCCAAACATGAATACGAACGTAATATTCGCCCGGAGCAAGACCAGTTACCTCAACCGTACTACCTGCATACTGCCCATCAACAAAATACAGAGCCGGATCGAGCGTAGTAGCCGGATCGAGAACATCAGTTGGAGTTGGCGACGCATTATAAATTCCCCACACAAAATGTGTTTCAGGAATATTAGGCCGACTGGTTACACTGAAAGTCATCGTATCGCATTCCTGAATAACAATCTGTGCCGAAGCACTTGCCACAGCCAGCACAACCAGCAGTATTGCCAGAATAAAATGGATAATATGTTTTTTCAATCGGTACATATTTGTTAGCTGCGCGTTTCAAGTCGCGAGCTGCACGTATTTATTTCTTCTTTTGTTTGTCTTTCTTTTTTACACATTCTCTTTTACAATTCTTTTCTCTTACCCGGACAGCAGTTTTTTTACACTGCAAATATTTACCTAATCTTTCATTTACCTTATGCCGGCACTACTAATTTGATAAATTGATAAACTGGCAAATTGTTAAACTGTTAACTGCGACTGTAGACTATAAACTTTATCCCCACTTCTGCAATCTAAAATCGTTAATCTTCATTCGTTATTCTCCTTCCTTTTGCCTTTATCATCCTCCTCATTCACTCAATTACTCATTCACCGTATACCTTATTGCTAAATTGCTCTATTGACAAATTGCAAAACTGTTAACTGCGACTGTAGACTATAAACTTTATCCCCACTTCTGCAATCCTAAATCGTTAATCATTCCCGACGCTTCGGTCGGGACTAGTTCCACTAGCCATTTTTAGTTCTCCGCCTAAGTGCGGTTCCTAAAAATCGAGTGTCACTGAGCATTCATTATTCTTTTTCTTTTCCTCATTCACTACTTTTTACAGCTCTAGCCTTCCAAATAGCTCCGGATGACAGTCCAGCATTCTAATACTCCAATATTCTACCATTCCAATATTCCTCATCGGCTTTTCCTCCTGCAATCGGACATTTCCCGTGCAGTATTGGCGGAATGCCTTTGTTGGATTTAGTGTGTAATTCTCCGTGTTCTCTGTGTCTTCTCCGCGTTCTTTGTGGTTTATTTTTTGTTTTACCACAGAGTCCACTGAGAATCCACAGAGGGGCACAGAGGGTTTATTAAGCGTGACAAGCCCGTTGACCCTGACAAACCGAATTGCCGGTGCACGGCCACGGGGCCCGTCTCGCATATTTAGCAGCCCACCACCAATCATTCTTGTCATTCCGAATCCCGATTCATCGGGTGAGGAATCTGTAACTGTTGAGCTCTGCTGTTGCAGATCTCTCAGTCGTCCCTCCTTCGAGATGACAGTAGAGAACGGATTTCCCTCTTCTTTTGGCGGCGCATTGCCTTTCCAGATGTTGTGTATATTATACTTCACATTTCATCTTATTTTTATGTTTTTAATAAGCTACAAGTCTCCAGCTTCAAGCTACAAGTCGTGCGACTTTGAATACTTTCTACTGAGACAATTAACTTTCTATCGTATGCCCTTTCGGGCTTTTCTCTATAGTGCTCCGCCTGTTGCGGAAATGGTCACTGGTCATTCGTCATTCGTTAACCGGTAACTGCGACTGTTGACTTCTTATTCGTATCTCTACGTTGCGGTTTTAATCGAACCACATAGCGCACAGCAGGACACAATAGCGTTTTTCTTTTTGCCTATTGCAATTTGCCTATTGCCTGCTTTCTTCATTCAAATATTCTAACCTTCTATTCTTCTTCATAACCTATTTAGTCACTGGTCATTCGTTAACCGGTAACTGCGACTGGCGACTTCATATTCGTATCTCTACGTTGCGGTTTTAATCGAACCACATAGCGCACAGCAGGTCACAATAGCGGTTTTCTTTTTGCCTATTGCCTGCTTTCTTCATTCAAATATTCTAACCTTCTATTCTTCTTCATAACCTATTTAGTCACTGGTCATTCGTTAACCGGTAACTGCGACTGGCGACTTCATATTCGTATCTCTACGTTGCGGTTTTAATCGAACCACATAGTTCACAGCAGGACACAATAGCGGTTTTCCGCGACTAAACACTTCAAGGTTTTAAAAACTCTTGAAGGTTTTTGCATTTTGCGTATTGTTATTTGCCAATTGCCTACTTTCTCATTCTAATATTCTTATACTCAAATATTCTAACCTTCTAATCTTCTTCATAACCTCAATCCTTCTCCAATTCAGTCCTCCTTCTCCATTGCCCAGGGCGAAGAGCAAAGGGCACAATGCCCCTGCTCCTTGCGCGCTGCGCTATATCTTAGGTTATGAAAAAGCAAGGTTCATAACTGTTAGTTTTTAGGTACGAATGGATTAGGATCTTCATCAACAACTGCAGGTCTCGGAGTAATAATATAGCCTGCTTCATCGGTGACAGTATTTATACAATTACTTCCCGATCCATCATCATCCAAATCCGCTAAATCTCCATTAGAATAATCGCCTGATGCGGAATCGTACATAACTCCATCAACTCCGGTAGTAAAGGTCTGTGAGGTAAGCATTTCGTTAGCATTAGCATGATCAATATTTACACGAAGAACAATACATTCACCATCAGCACCAACTGAAGAAACTCCCCAATGTGATGCTAAAACAGGTGTACCTGCGGCATTCCATGTAGTAGCGGCAAGATCAGCTTCATCAGCATAAGCCCATTCAACATCGCCAAACACTGTACTTCCTCCTGTTGATGGTGATGTAGGTGGAGTAAAAGTAGGTTCCCATGAATGTACCCAATTAGCTGCCGAAACAATATAAAAAATGTAGTTATCCCCATAATCCATCACTAAATTTGTTCCATCAAATTGTGCACTTTGTACAGGTGAAACACATTCCAGAGGATCGGTTGGATCTTGAACGACTCCATTATCCTCTAAAGCCACGATATCAAGAACAAAGTTAAATACAGGCTCAATTTTATACACCTCTATGTTATTAGTACAACCATCAGCATCTACTACAAATGCAGCTAGCAATACAGTTGTAGAAGGATCAAAATAATTCCACTGAGCTGCCAATACATCTCCACTATTGGCTCCATCATTATAGGTAGCATTTCCACCTAAAGCTGTTCCCGCATCAAGTAAATATGTTCCTCCTACTGCTTCTCTATTCGTTGTAATTACTGCAGTGGCCATTACGTTCACATCAGTTGTAACAAACCAATGGACAGTCGCGCCTGGATTCTCACCCGATGTGAAATCAATGTCATATGTATAAGTTTCACCCGGCAGTGGGTGGAGTGCATCTGCTGTTCCGCAATTTAATACTGCAGGTACTGGACAAGCTGCAACTGCAGCGTCTAGAATATCATTATCAACCTGTTGTGCAAAAGCACTAGTCGTCCCGACTAAAATAGCCGCGACAAAAACTGTTAGAATTAAAATTTGCTTTTTCATAATTTAAAATTTTAAAGTTTGCTGTTCTTTGGTTTAAATCAGGCGAAATGCAGTGGAGGTTTAAACCCTCTCCCGACACGTCGGGATCTCCCTTTTCAAGGGAGAACGGTTCGTGCTCCTGGCAATTCTCCTTTCAATAAACTTCAGAACGTTTTTTTGTTGTTTGTTGACCCCCTTGTCCTTCGGACACCTGACTGCCGTCAGGCAAGTTTCCCCCCAAGGGAGGAAAGAAGAACAAAGAAATCGGATTGACATTTTGGTTAATTGTTGAGTGTCAATCAGTTTTTTACTTAATGGTGATAAGCTGAATTCTTCGCTGAGTATGCTATACCCCTCTGTCTGTCGACATCTCCTTCGCCAGCTGGCGGAGAGATTGCCTTTAAGGAGAGCCACTGCATATCCAATGCTTTTACTGTCCTTGTTTAAAACGAAGGGGTATGGTACAGTTCCAAACCCACTTATCTGGTTTTCAATACTTCAAATTTCTCTTCAACTTTTTGAAGAGATTTGTAAATCACTCACCCTCTGTCCGTCAGTTGACGGAAAAACTCGCTTTGTTGTTGCTTTTGCAACGTTAAGCTGGCTTTTGACCAGAAGATGTTTTCAGTACTTCAAGTTTTTCTTCTGCTTTTCAGAAGAAGTTTGGTTTAATTTTTACCCTCTTTTATAAGGGTTCAACTTTAGAGTCACCCTCTGTCCGCCTAGGCCGGACATCTCCCTCAAGGGAGAATTCGCTTTCCTGAAACTTTAGTAGTTCAGGTTGGGCCTTTTACACCAGAGGATTCTGGATCTTAATCAAGGGGGTATGCCACACCTGCCTACCGAAGGAAGGATTGGCACTTCCCCTGATTTCCTATTACAGATGGCCGGGCCACAGGGACGTGTGATGATCATTTAGTGTATCGCCTAAATACTTGTTGTTGTTGTAGAGAAATAATCACCACGATTCCCTTTAGCCACCGGCAACCGCCTGCCTCCCCTTAGGGAGCGAAACCAGTCGCCTTACAGAACCATACTTTCCGCTGCCGCACGATTCTATCGTGTGGCTTAAACCCCACGCGATAGAATCGCGCGGTAGCCCCAGCAGAAAGATTCAATCTTTAGTCATGTTTCATAGGCACTCGTTTTATTGATGTTAGCTACTATCCCAGACTGTCCTTTCAGAACGGACTGATTTAAGAAAGTTTCTGAAATGTTACCGGAGTTTGATAACTTACCCCTCCTAACCTTCCGCCAACTGGCGGAGAGGAAATTTCCCCCTTCGGGGGATAAAGGGGGTCTGTTCCCTTTGCCACAATAACTCATTTCAAAAATGCTGGCTAAACCACCCCACTGTTTTTCACTCTTTGAAATCAGGAAGAATGGGAATAATTTATTATCTCTTGTGCCCATGGTTTCCAAAGTAGAAAGATGGGCGTTTTTTGTCGTACTTGTTTCCCTTCGCGAGGATGGGTTATTATATTTTATTGTTAATAATTCAGTTGTAAGTTGCAAGTTACAAGTTGCAAGTTTGCCTGTCATTCCGAGTGAGGAACGATTGAGGAATCTGCTACTCTGCTGCTCTACTGCTACAGATCTCTCCTCATCCTTCGTCGAGATGATAGAAGAATGCTCGGTTTCGGAAACCTTTAGGGTTTTCGAAACGCCTAAAGGTTGGACCGTCATAGCCTGTGAAACCTTCAAGTGTCTTTCAGTCCTTGAAGTGTTTGAAACAGATAACACTGAAACCCACATATCTACTGCTCCCCAGGTAGAGTTGACCCGTCCCCGGGTGGTTTGAGCCGTCCCCGGACCAAATGAAGTGCTCACCGACCAGGTTGAGCCGTCCCCGGACCATTTTTCGTGCTCACCGAAGGATTTGAGCTGTCCCCGGGTAGTTTTTTGCTCCCACCGGGAAGTTTGAGCCGTCAATTGGCAATTTAAATGCGACAATCGGCAGTTTAAGCCGTCAATTGGCAGTTTAAATGCGTCAATCGGCAAATTATTTGCGCCCCCCGGCAATTTAAACCGACAATTGGCAATTTTTCGATCTCCATCGGCAAAACGGTCTGTCATTCCGAACAAAGTGAGGAATCTGTTACTGCTGAGTTCTGTAGTAACAGATCTCTCAGTTGTACCTCCTTCGAGATGACAGTTCATTTGTGGCTCTGTTGCAACAGATCTCTCCTCCCCCCGAAGTTTCGGGACTCGTCGAGATGACAATTGATTTATGGTTTCTATGTCGTTTACTCTTCTCATGTTTAATAATCAGTTTTTCGAACCTCCGGACGAGGTGTTATGGTAATCTCACGCATTATCTCATCCGAAACATTTCCGTTGCAGTCTTCTGCCCAGTAGAAAATGTGATGTACCTCTTCATTAAAGGTCACTCCATCGCCCCAAAGAAGAATATCGGTTGGCAAGCCCGTATCCGGATCGGTATATTCTGATGGTTGGCCTTCTCCTGTAATATTTGGATGACTCACGGCAGCACCGGTAATCGGGTCGGGTGTATCGGCAAACTCGATGCGCCACTGCAGGTTATTTATCATCGATAGTGAATCGCAGCAGTTGTCGGTAAGCGATGTTAAATCAAGATCGGTATCGCCTGCCAACAGCGTACGGTAATCGATTGGTGATTTTTCGAGGTTCGGATCAACATGACCAAATTGTGGCGTTGGATTATTTTCATTATAAACCGCCCAATGCAGCGGATCAACGCAGTTTTCGTATGGATCGGCAGTAATTACAGGCGGTTCTTCGTCGGTAATTATTATAATTTGTTCGCAGGTAGCGCATCCTGAAATATTACAGGCAGTCCAGGTGATGGTGGTTACTCCTACATTAAATGTATAAGGATTAGGACTAATGGGATTGGGTGTATTGCCAGCATTTGAGCCTGATCCGGTTGTTGCTCCGGTCATTTCCCAAGTCCAGCTATCAACAGTTGGCGATCCGGGTTTAAGCACTGGTACTCCCGGATCGAGGGCTCTGGTGCATACGCCTGCATCAGTTGGTTGAAGAATATCATCGGGACAATCAATTTCGGGGATACCCGTTACGGTTACCGTAAACGAACACTCGTCGGTTAAGCCCGATGAGTCGGTAATTTTATAGGTGATGGTAGTAACTCCAATGTAATACCTTCCCGGATTGGCAATAAAATTAATACCAGTAGATGCACTATGTGTTGTCGTGCCATCAGGCTCAACTCGTGTCCATTCCAAAATTGGATTCGGACAATTATCTTCGTATGTAGGATCAGCAAGCGTTACATTGTCTTTATAATTAACATTTTCATCGGCCAAAAAAGTATAATCTGCAGGGCAGTTTATGCTGGGAGGAATATCTTCCACAATCACTTCCTGGTTACAGGTATAAATCTTACCCGAATTGTCGGTTATCGTCCAGATTACTGTGGTTGTTCCTACGGGATACGAATCCGAGGCATCATCGGTGCCCGTAAAATCGTTAACTATGGTATAAGTAGTTGTAGCACATGGATCGTTAATGGTAGGAGGTGCCGGACTTACCGGGGCAAAACATGTGCCTGCAACAGCTGTTAAAGGAGTCGGATCAGGCGGACAATTTATTGCCGCAGGAGGAATTGAGAATCGCACAATAGTTACGGTATAAGAACATGATGCGGAACGGTTATCGGTATCGGTTACGGTGTAGGTAACAGTAGTTTCTCCAATGTTAAATACCTGATTAGCTGGTACTGTTCCTGAGCCACTACCCGTTGTAGCACCACTCAACTCGTACGTCAATACAGGATTCGGGCAATTGTCGCTGTATGTAGGTGTTCCAAGAACTACATCTGATTTTGAACAAGCATCGGCAGCAATTATCTCACTCACATCTGAAGGACATGAGATTACTGGATCTAAATCTTCGACAACAACTTCCTGTTCACACGTATAAATTTTTCCTGAGTTGTCGGTTATGGTCCAGGTTACCGTAGTGGTTCCAACGGGATAAGAACCTGAAGCGTCATCGGTTCCCGTAAAATCGTTAACAATTGTATAGCTTGCCGTAGCACATGGATCACTAATTACAGGTGCATCAGGATTCACCGGGGCAAAACAAGTTCCGGCAACAGCTGTTACCGAAGGCGGATCGACAGGGCAGGTAATTACTGCCGGAGGTATAGACAAGCGTTCGATGGTAACCGTAAACGAACACTCCGCGGTACGGTTATCAGTATCAGTAACCGTATAAGTAACCGTGGTAACACCAATGTTAAATACCTGGCTGGCAGGTACAACATTAATACCACTTCCTGTAGTAGCTCCACTTAAAGTGTAGGCTAGCACCGGATTAGGGCAGTTGTCGCTAAATGTTGGCGGATCAATTGTAACACCAGTTTTTGAACACTGGTCGGCTGCGATGGTTTCTGCCACAGAGGTAGGACAAGTAATAGTAGGATCTAAATCTTCCACCACCACTGTTTGTGTACATTCGTAAGTTTTTCCTGAATTATCCGAGATTGTCCAGGTAACAATAGTCGTTCCTACCGGGTATGAATCCGAGGCATCGTCAGAATTATTAAAGTCATTTACAATTGTGTAAGTCGTTGTTGCACATGGATCGACAACAGTTGGTGCTGCAGGACTTACCGGAGCAAAACAAGTGCCCCCTACGGCTGTAACCTTAGCCGGATTTGGCGGACATGTTATTACTGCCGGAGGTATCGACAATCGCTCAATGGTTACGTTAAATGAGCATTGAGCTGTATTATTGTGTGCATCGGTTACGGTGTAAGTAACTGTAGTAACTCCAATATTAAACACCTGATAAGAAGGCACTTCTCCTGTGCCACTGCCGGTTGTAGCTCCCGTTAAAACATAGCTTAACACAGGATTAGGACAGTTATCATCGTAATCTGGAGGATCAATAGTAACACCGGTTTTCGAGCACTCGTTTGCAGCAATCGTTTCGATAACATCCACCGGGCAAGTAATAACCGGGTCTAAATCATCAACAATTACGGTTACATCGCAGGTCTCAATATTGCCAGATACATCGCGAATAAACCATTGAAAGCTGGTTGAACCCACGGGGTAATCGCCACTGGCATTAGCAGGATCGCTGCTGTATGGAGAGTCGTGCCAAATGCTTTCGATTTCGTTACATTGATCATCTAAAGTAACTTGGCCGAGCGTAACATTTTTTAAACATTCGTAGTTATCAGGCGTTCCGGCATTTACTATGGGATCGGGGCAATCGTATCTGGTAGGTAATAAATTTTGATGTTTTACCCAAACCGTGAAGGAACACTCATCCTGATTCCCTGCTGTATCTTCAATTCTATAAGTAACAGTAGTAATTCCAACATTAAAATTAACCTGGCCATTTACCGAGCCTGTTCCACTTCCTGTTGTTGCTCCGCTTAATTCATAGGATAAAGTGGTTGTACAATATCCATCAAAAACCGGTTCTTCAATGTCATCTAAAACGATGGTACATGCAGCATCATCAATAATGTCCTCCACATCATCAGGGCATTGTAAACTTGGCGGAGGAGGATTAGGAATAGTTGCTGTAAAAGTAGCTGCCGAACAGCCATTGGCATCCGTTACCAAAACAGTATAGGTTCCGGCTGCCAGGTTTGAAGCAGTTGCTGTTCGTTGATCTCCCGTAGCAGCGTCCCAAATAAATGAATAAGGTGGTGTACCGCCTGTAACTTCCATGGTTGCCGAGCCATCAGTAGCACCGTAGCACGATGGGGCTGATATTATTGGTGAAATAGCTGAAATCACAAAAAGATCGGGTTCGTCAACCGTAACTGTGGCTTGTGCCGTACAGCCATTGGCGTCGGTTACTGTAACCGTGTAAGTGCCTGCTGCTAAATTACGGGCAATTGGAGTAGTTTGACCATCGCTCCATAAATAAGTGTATGGCTCAACAGTTGTTACCGAAACCGTTGCAGTAGCAGTACCATTTGCTCCACCATGGCAGTCGGGCATGGTTGACGATGTGGTAATTTCAAGCGAATTATATATGGTTATATAAACCGTATCTTTATCGGCCTCACAAACCCCTGTTGGATCATTGGTACTCAAAATCAATTCGGCAATACCCGCGTCAATTTCGGTCTGACTTATAGTGTAAGTAGCATTAAGGGCATTGGCATCGGGGACAAACGATCCACCACTGCCTGTCCAGTAACCCGACGTTGCCGAACCTCCAATTGATCCATTTAAATTTACTACCGGATTGGCCGTACATACAAAATCGTCGGGGCCTGCGTTGGCAATTGGTGCCTCGTTGAAAGGAACAACTGTAGAATCGGGTAAGATATCGCAACCGTAAGCATCTTGCGCCTCGAGTTTGTATTTTCCGGCGTCTGCTATACTAAAATTTGGAATAATGGGATTTTGTTCGGTTGAGGTAAAACCATTGGGGCCGGTCCACGAATAAATAATGGGTTCTTTACCATACTGCGAGTTGGAATACAAAAAGAGCGTATCACCCTCACAAACTTCATCAAAATCCACATCAATTACGAGCGGGAACGGATCGAAAGTACCAAAAGAAAGATCATCAATACCAAAATCATTTCCCGGGTCATCGGGACGAAGGTTTACTACTCGTATTCTTGCCGTCGTTATTGAAGTTCCAGTGTATGTCCAATTTCCATAAAACCTACCACTACTTAACCAGGTGTTATTGTCATTCTGAACACCGGGCTGTATTATTGCCGTACTACCAATTTGCTCAACAATTCCATCATATTCAATCTCATACACCAATTGGGCATCGTTACCAACACTATTTAAACTCATGGCCCAACCCGAAAAGTAATAGTTCGTTCCTGGAAGTAATGTAATGTCAGCAGCATTTTCCCACACAACATATTGGGAGCCTTTTCCATTTATAATCATGTAGTTTCCAGACCCGGTAGTATGGTCACTATCACCCCAAAAATTCGAGTGATAATCATTTGCATCGTCTCCAATAGCATACAGTCCCTCTCCTCCGGTAGAACCTCCCTGCCCCCCAGTTGCCAAATTATTAGAAGGTAGATAATCGGTAATAAAACCAGTATCTCCAGCTTCAAAATCGCCATTAGTAACCATTTCGTTTGACACCTCGAGCTGAGTTGTTGCAGAACAACCATTGGGATTAGTAATGGTTACCTGATAGCGATCAACTAAACTAACAATATACTGTTGGTCAGTGCCAACCTGATCGCCTTCCGAATCTCGCCAATCATAAGTGGCACCTGCTCCTCCACCATAAGCTGTTAAGAGTACATTAGGTGCCACAGCACAATAATCAGGAGCAATAACCGGGTCGGGTGTTTCGCAAATATCCACAAATACCGTATCGCGCCCCGGGCAATTAGTATCCGGGTCAACATAAGTCGCTACAAATTGCGTAGGTTCGCTTATGGTAACATTTGTAGGGTTGGCTTCGTTTGAAGTAAAACCAGCCGGTATGGATTCCCAACTTACATCAACTGCACCACCTGTGCTTGTTCCGGTTACGGTTACGTTATCTATGGCCCACCAACGATCTCGCTTTGCTCTGTATCGAAAACGAATATATAGAGTTGATTCGTTTATATAAGCTGTTAAATCTACTGTTGCATGGCTGAATCCCTTGCGCGAACCTTGATCAGAATTATAACGTACCACACGAGTCCAATCTGATCCATTTGTTGAAACAAGAATATCAGCATTGTCATCTTTGCTATCGTCATCATAGTTATGATAGAAATCTAATGTTAGAGAAGTATACCCAACAGTATTTATTGCTGGACTTGTTAGTCTTGACCTTGTATTACCATTAACTTGATAACTGTTTGCCAGATAATACTTTGAATCGTCGTCCGAGTCAAAGTAATCGGAATAATCGTCTTCATTCCTAATGGTCCATGCACTTGATGTTATGTTACTTCCAGTTGTCCAGTCACTGGCTCCATTTTCGAAATCTTCATTCAATAGTATAGGATCTAAAGGCATTCCCCCAATATCTGAACCTGAAGATAGATTTACACTTCCTCCCGGGCAAACACAACTAACATCGGCACTTACTGTAACCTCAGGTGCAGGAGTTACCACAACAACTACCGGATAGGTAGCGGGATTTACACAATCGTTTGAGGTTAAAGTATATTCATAAGTAACTGCAATAGGATTATCATTAATATTGACAAGCACCTCGAGAATATCACCTAATCCCGATGCCGCCGGATTACTTATTCCTGCTACCGCAGCCCGGATCCATGGGAAGGTGGTTTCCGAAACATCGCTGGTTGGTGTATAAGAAAACGGGCTTTCGCTACATACCCCATCAGGGCTTAAAGTGCTGGTTAACGATGGCGTTGGGGTTACCATCACCACTACATCTTGTGTGTTGGTGCAACCAGCAGCTTCCAATGTATAGGTATAGACTACTGGTATTGGAGCATTTGTTGTGTTTATCAGAAATTCATAAATATCATCCGTTCCGGTATCAGCAGGGTTATCAATACCAGCCACAGCTGCCCTGCTCCACGAGAAAGTAGTACCAGGTGTATCGCTCGTTGGCGTGTAAACAAATGCGTTGTTGCTACAAACCCCTGAAGGTGTTAAAGTGCTACTTAAATAAGGTTTTGGGCTTACTGTAACTGTTGCTGTTTCGTTCACCATATGGGTACAACCTCCCGATTCGTAAACGCTTACCAAAGTATAAACAAAATCTCCATCCGTATCGGTTGGTGCAGGTATATTAATTAAAGTCCCTGAGTTGAGCTGAACATCAATATCACTTCCTCCATTTATGTTGTACGTAAGAATATATGGGGCTGTACCACCCGTTACCTCAATGGTAATATTAGGTGCAGGATCTTCCTGACAAACAGTTGTAGTACCGGCTATACTTGCACTTAATGCAGGCTTTACTTTTACAACAATGTTTAATTCGGGGCCCTCGCAAGCATCTGCTTTGGCTCGAATATGATAGTTTACCGTTACCTCAGTAGTCTCGTTGTTTACCAATACATCGCTAATTGTTAACGTACTTTCATCCACTCCTGCAGTCATTCCGGTTATATTGCTACCAGCAGGTTCAACTGTTGTTGTCCAGCTCATGGTAGCCCCTGGAATGTTACTCCCAAGTGCTATATCTGTTGCCTCTCCCGAACAAATGGTTTGAAACAATGGTGCTGCCGAAACACTGGGTCTGGGTTTAACGGTAATTTCTACATCGATGGGATCACCAGCACAACCATTGTAAACCGGAGTTATGGAAATGGTTGCTGTGTTCGCAATTGCCGTAAAGGATGGAATTTCACTTACTCCATTCTGATTGAACAAACCAACATCCTGTCCTCCGCTTATATTAAATGTTGCACCCGCAAGATTACTTCCTAAGGTAACAGCAGTTGTGGTTTCGCCAGCGCAATATTCCATTGGATCAACCGGGTTAACTGTGGCAACAGCATTCACATCAATGGTATAGGTAGCTGTTGCTATATTCGTTCCACAGGCATTACTACCTGTTACGGTTAAGGTTAAAGTTACGGTTTGTCCCGCATCGGCCAATACCGATGTGTAACTTGGTGTTAATGTGGTTTCATCACTCAAACTTCCCTGTCCGTTGTGTGTCCATTCAATTGTTCCGTTGTTTGCTGTTGCACCGCTTAGCGTATGTGTCTCATCGATACAAATTGTTGCACTTCCACCGGCCGATGCTGTAGGAGGCAGATTATCGATTACCGTTACAACTGCTGGGCAGCTTGACTGATTTCCATTGTTATCGGTTACGGTAAGCGTTACGTTATTTGTACCCAAATCGGCACAGGTAAAATCATATCTGTCTAAATCCAGGCTTGCAATACCACAGGCATCATTCGAACCATTATCGATATCAGCAGCAGTAATACTTGCATTTCCTGTAGCATCCAGCTGAACGGTATAATTTTTACAAATTGCGATAGGGTTTGCGTTATCTTCAACAGTAACAGTTCCATCGCATGTTGAAGAATTTCCGGAAGCATCGGTAACGGTTAAGGTAACCGTATTTGTTCCTATATGGGTACAGTCAAAAATTGTTTGGTTAATAGTCACCGATGCTATAGAACAATTATCCGAACTTCCGTCGTTAATGTCAGCAGCAGCAATAACAGCTGTTCCACTTGAGTTGAGTTGGATGGTAAGATCCCTACATATGGCAATTGGATTAATATTATCAATAATCTCAACATTTGCAGTACAAGAATTTGAGTTGCCATGCTCATCAGTTACCGTTAATGTAACGGTATGATCTCCAACCTCACTACAGTCGAATGAGGTTTGATCAAGAACCAATGAAGCTATACTACAGTTGTCCGAACTTCCATTGTCAATATCAGCAGCTGCAATTGTAGCTGCTCCGCTGGCATCGAGGGCAACGATAATATCCTGACACACAACTGTTGGAAGGATATTGTCCTGAACGGTAACTGTTGCAGTACATTGACTCGAATTTCCATTCTGGTCTGAAACGGTTAATATTACCGTTTGTGTACCAACATCGTTGCAGTCAAAAGTTGATTGGTCAATACTCAACGTTGGCGTTCCGCAAACAACACTGCTACCATTGTCAATATCACCGGCAGTAATAGTTGCATTACCACTTGCATCGAGTTCCACAATAATATCCTTACAAAGAGCGGTAGGTAAAATAGTTTGTTCTACGGTAACTTTAGCATCGCATGTTGATGAATTACCATTTACATCGGTAATCGTTAAAGTAACGGTATTCTCACCAACATCATCACAATCAAAATTATTTTGGCTAAGCGTTCGTGAAGTAATTGCACAATTATCGGAACTGCCGTTATCAATATCTGCTGCGGTTATCGTGGCATTGCCTGATGCATCCAGCTGAACCGTGATGTCCTGGCAAATTGCTGTGGGTGCAATATTGTCTTCCAATGTCACGGTCGCTGTACATGTGGAAGAATTACCGTTTACATCGGTTACCGTTAAAGTAACTGTGTTGCCGCCAACTTCTGTACAATCAAATGTCGTTTTATCCAATGTAAGTGACGCAATTCCACAGTTGTCGGAACTGCCGTTATCAATATCTGCTGCGGTTATCGTGGCATTGCCTGATGCATCCAGCTGAACCGTGATGTCCTGGCAAACTGCTGTGGGTGCAATATTGTCTTCCAATGTCACGGTCGCTGTACATGTGGAAGAATTACCGTTTACATCGGTTACCGTTAAAGTAACTGTGTTGCCGCCAACTTCTGTACAATCAAATGTCGTTTTATCCAATGTAAGTGACGCAATTCCACAGTTGTCGGAACTGCCGTTATCAATATCTGCTGCGGTTATCGTGGCATTGCCTGATGCATCCAGCTGAACCGTGATGTCCTGGCAAATTGCTGTAGGTGCAATATTGTCTTCCAATGTCACGGTCGCTGTACATGTGGAAGAATTACCGTTTACATCGGTTACCGTTAAAGTAACTGTGTTGCCGCCAACTTCTGTACAATCAAATGTCGTTTTATCCAATGTAAGTGACGCAATTCCACAGTTGTCGGAACTGCCGTTATCAATATCTGCTGCGGTTATCGTGGCATTGCCTGATGCATCCAGCTGAACCGTGATGTCCTGGCAAACTGCTGTAGGTGCAACATTGTCTTCCAATGTCACGGTCGCTGTACATGTGGAAGAATTACCGTTTACATCGGTTACCGTTAAAGTAACTGTGTTGCCGCCAACTTCTGTACAATCAAATGTCGTTTTATCCAATGTAAGTGACGCAATTCCACAGTTGTCGGAACTGCCGTTATCAATATCTGCTGCGGTTATCGTGGCATTGCCTGATGCATCCAGCTGAACCGTGATGTCCTGGCAAATTGCTGTAGGTGCAACATTGTCTTCCAATGTCACGGTCGCTGTACATGTGGAAGAATTACCGTTTACATCGGTTACCGTTAAAGTAACTGTGTTGCCGCCAACTTCTGTACAATCAAATGTCGTTTTATCCAATGTAAGTGACGCAATTCCACAGTTGTCGGAACTGCCGTTATCAATATCTGCTGCGGTTATCGTGGCATTGCCTGATGCATCCAGCTGAACCGTGATGTCCTGGCAAATTGCTGTGGGTGCAATATTGTCTTCCAATGTCACGGTCGCTGTACATGTGGAAGAATTACCGTTTACATCGGTTACCGTTAAAGTAACTGTGTTGCCGCCAACTTCTGTACAATCAAATGTCGTTTTATCCAATGTAAGTGA
The DNA here is from genome assembly GCF_963675065.1 of uncultured Draconibacterium sp. Lineage (NCBI taxonomy): Bacteria > Pseudomonadati > Bacteroidota > Bacteroidia > Marinilabiliales > Prolixibacteraceae > Draconibacterium > uncultured Draconibacterium sp. The sequence continues at coordinate 1,362,092 of NZ_OY775905.1, forward strand.
CGCAATTCCACAGTTGTCGGAACTGCCGTTATCAATATCTGCTGCGGTTATCGTGGCATTGCCTGATGCATCCAGCTGAACCGTGATGTCCTGGCAAACTGCTGTGGGTGCAACATTGTCTTCCAATGTCACGGTCGCTGTACATGTGGAAGAATTACCGTTTACATCGGTTACCGTTAAAGTAACTGTGTTGCCGCCAACTTCTGTACAATCAAATGTCGTTTTATCCAATGTAAGTGACGCAATTCCACAGTTGTCGGAACTGCCGTTATCAATATCTGCTGCGGTTATCGTGGCATTGCCTGATGCATCCAGCTGAACCGTGATGTCCTGGCAAATTGCTGTGGGTGCAACATTGTCTTCCAATGTCACGGTCGCTGTACATGTGGAAGAATTACCGTTTACATCGGTTACCGTTAAAGTAACTGTGTTGCCGCCAACTTCTGTACAATCAAATGTCGTTTTATCCAATGTAAGTGACGCAATTCCACAGTTGTCGGAACTGCCGTTATCAATATCTGCTGCGGTTATCGTGGCATTGCCTGATGCATCCAGCTGAACCGTGATGTCCTGGCAAATTGCTGTGGGTGCAACATTGTCTTCCAATGTCACGGTCGCTGTACATGTGGAAGAATTACCGTTTACATCGGTTACCGTTAAAGTAACTGTGTTGCCGCCAACTTCTGTACAATCAAATGTCGTTTTATCCAATGTAAGTGACGCAATTCCACAGTTGTCGGAACTGCCGTTATCAATATCTGCTGCGGTTATCGTGGCATTGCCTGATGCATCCAGCTGAACCGTGATGTCCTGGCAAATTGCTGTGGGTGCAACATTGTCTTCCAATGTCACGGTCGCTGTACATGTGGAAGAATTACCGTTTACATCGGTTACCGTTAAAGTAACTGTGTTGCCGCCAACTTCTGTACAATCAAATGTCGTTTTATCCAATGTAAGTGACGCAATTCCACAGTTGTCGGAACTGCCGTTATCAATATCTGCTGCGGTTATCGTGGCATTGCCTGATGCATCCAGCTGAACCGTGATGTCCTGGCAAATTGCTGTGGGTGCAACATTGTCTTCCAATGTCACGGTCGCTGTACATGTGGAAGAATTACCGTTTACATCGGTTACCGTTAAAGTAACTGTGTTGCCGCCAACTTCTGTACAATCAAATGTCGTTTTATCCAATGTAAGTGACGCAATTCCACAGTTGTCGGAACTGCCGTTATCAATATCTGCTGCGGTTATCGTGGCATTGCCTGATGCATCCAGCTGAACCGTGATGTCCTGGCAAACTGCTGTGGGTGCAACATTGTCTTCCAATGTCACGGTCGCTGTACATGTGGAAGAATTACCGTTTACATCGGTTACCGTTAAAGTAACTGTGTTGCCGCCAACTTCTGTACAATCAAATGTCGTTTTATCCAATGTAAGTGACGCAATTCCACAGTTGTCGGAACTGCCGTTATCAATATCTGCTGCGGTTATCGTGGCATTGCCTGATGCATCCAGCTGAACCGTGATGTCCTGGCAAATTGCTGTGGGTGCAACATTGTCTTCCAATGTCACGGTCGCTGTACATGTGGAAGAATTACCGTTTACATCGGTTACCGTTAAAGTAACTGTGTTGCCGCCAACTTCTGTACAATCAAATGTCGTTTTATCCAATGTAAGTGACGCAATTCCACAGTTGTCGGAACTGCCGTTATCAATATCTGCTGCGGTTATCGTGGCATTGCCTGATGCATCCAGCTGAACCGTGATGTCCTGGCAAATTGCTGTGGGTGCAACATTGTCTTCCAATGTCACGGTCGCTGTACATGTGGAAGAATTACCGTTTACATCGGTTACCGTTAAAGTAACTGTGTTGCCGCCAACTTCTGTACAATCAAATGTCGTTTTATCCAATGTAAGTGACGCAATTCCACAGTTGTCGGAACTGCCGTTATCAATATCTGCTGCGGTTATCGTGGCATTGCCTGATGCATCCAGCTGAACCGTGATGTCCTGGCAAACTGCTGTGGGTGCAACATTGTCTTCCAATGTCACGGTCGCTGTACATGTGGAAGAATTACCGTTTACATCGGTTACCGTTAAAGTAACTGTGTTGCCGCCAACTTCTGTACAATCAAATGTCGTTTTATCCAATGTAAGTGACGCAATTCCACAGTTGTCGGAACTGCCGTTATCAATATCTGCTGCGGTTATCGTGGCATTGCCTGATGCATCCAGCTGAACCGTGATGTCCTGGCAAATTGCTGTGGGTGCAACATTGTCTTCCAATGTCACGGTCGCTGTACATGTGGAAGAATTACCGTTTACATCGGTTACCGTTAAAGTAACTGTGTTGCCGCCAACTTCTGTACAATCAAATGTCGTTCTATCCAATGTAAGTGACGCAATTCCACAGTTGTCGGAACTGCCGTTATCAATATCTGCTGCGGTTATCGTGGCATTGCCTGATGCATCCAGCTGAACCGTGATGTCCTGGCAAACTGCTGTAGGTGCAACATTGTCTTCCAATGTCACGGTCGCTGTACATGTGGAAGAATTACCGTTTACATCGGTTACCGTTAAAGTAACTGTGTTGCCGCCAACTTCTGTACAATCAAATGTCGTTTTATCCAATGTAAGTGACGCAATTCCACAGTTGTCGGAACTGCCGTTATCAATATCTGCTGCGGTTATCGTGGCATTGCCTGATGCATCCAGCTGAACCGTGATGTCCTGGCAAACTGCTGTAGGTGCAATAATATCTCCAACAACAATGTCAACTGTTGTTTGTGAGCTACATCCATTTGCAGAAGCAGTAATTGTAAAAGTCGTAGTTTCCAGACTACCAGGATTTGAACTGTTAATAACGCCATCTATTGTACTTCCAGAGCCACTATCATTAATACCCGTAAGAGTTGAAGTATTATCCCTCGTCCAAGTATAAGAAGTTCCAGGAACATTATTAGGATTAGTAATAGTTATTTCGAACATGCCTCCCGGACAAATTTGTTGAGTAAGAGGTGTTACAGAAACAGTTGGAATTATGTTAACGGATACAACAACATTATCACTCGTTGTAAATCCATTACCATCAGTAACTGTAACCGAATAAGTTCCGGCATCAGCCGCAGATAAATTGGTGCGGATTGGATTTTGATCTGTTGAAGTAAATCCACTGGGTCCTGTCCATGCAAAGGTAAAAGGTGCATCGCCTGTTGGACTTGCGGTTAAGTTTATAGGATCTCCTTCGCACACAGTGTTATTAGTAGCACTTGCAGTAACCGTAGGATCTTCAGCGGTAATTCCCGTAATATCAAGATCTCCGCTAAGGCCATTAAATGTAATTGTATTTCCACCAGCCAGATTTCCTTTTGTCCAAGTAGTTCCGTTCCAGGCACCCGCTTTTATTTCAGATTCTGTTCCAACAATATCAGTTGAGTTATAATCTGCCGTGAAAGTATAATCAGAATTAGCAATGCCCGTTAAACCAACCGTCCAGTAGCGTGAAAGATAATTAATATCGCTCTCATTATTAGTAAAAACATTATTGGTAGTCGATACGGTTATTGAAGCACCAGGAGCATACGAATCGGCTGTTATATCTATTTCTACCGGAATTTCATTTCCTGATCCGTCACTTAAGCTAAAGATATAAGTACCATTAGCATCAATGATTCGTGTTAATACCAGTTCTGTATTAGCGGATGTGGTAATATGAGGAATATTGATTGCACTGATAATATTGTAGGTGTTGTTTGTGCCATCGCCAAAATGGAAAACTCCGTTTGTAATGGTTTTTGTGCCATTTCCCGCAATTTCTGCAATTCCCAAATCTACCGCAGTTCCACTTGTACTATTGGCATGAATTATATTTATCGTTCCGGCAGTAAAACTAAAGGCACCTTGTTGAGTAACATTTAAAGCTCCCGTACCTGAAAGACCATTCCCAACCGTTGCCAGGTTTATTGTACCTCCTGAAATATTGATTCCTGAAGGAATTCCAGTGACCAATGTTCCTCCTGCTGAATTTTCCAAACGCCCTGCAATGTTTACTGTACCTCCACTCACTTCGAAGGCGCCATCAGTTTGCGTATGCACAGCATTCCCTGTACTATTTCCAAAGTTAGCTGTACCAGACGTAATCCGAATCAATCCTTCATTTGTAATGGTATAGTCTCCGGTATTTATAGTTGCACCATTTACATGAATTCCGGCTGCTTTTGGGAGAGAAAATGCCGAACTTAAAGCATAGGTACCAGTTGTTAGCTCCAAAAGGCCACTGGTAAAAGTATAATTCCCCAATGAAACTGCTCCTACTGAATTTATTTCAAGCGAACTGGAAACATCCGAGCCTTTATTCAATACGAAATCATTGAAAGTCGTTGCTGAACTTCCACGAATAGTGGCATCTGTCGAACCTGTAAATTCAACCGTTCCTGTCCCAGCAGTAAATGTTCCGTTATTGGTCCAGTTACCGTAGTTGGTTATTGTTCCAGATCCAACGGTTAAAACTCCATTGTTGGTTAGGTTACCGTCAACTTGCAGATTATTGTTTCCTAATAAAAGAGTTCCATTATTAGTAATATCTACACATGTACGATTATCAGTAAGCGTAATTGTTGCTCCTGAGACAATTTCTACATCATCAGTCGAAGATGGTACTACTCCTCCTACCCATGAACTACCATCGTTCCAATTTCCTCCGGTTACAGTTGATACGAATAACCCTGCCGTTCCCATCCCCGATTTCAAAACAACCTCTTCCGCTTCAACGCTAATCAAATGCTCGGCAACACCCCGGTTTCCGTTTACATCGGTAATTTCATAAGTTCGGGTAATTGTATAAGGGCAATCCGGATTACTTTTGGATTCGGAAGACAAGCGGAATGTTGAATAATAAATTTGACAGTTGTCATGAACTGTTCCACCGGCATTTGCAAATTCAGTCCAGGTGGAATAAGCAGCGGGGATAGATTGTCCACATTTTCGCTGAATAGTTGCAGGAGCATTGAGCACCGGTGCCTGATTATCAGATACCAAAATGCTAAAATCGAAGGTCAATAAACGCACACCATCCTCGTAAACCATTACGGTGTAGTCGCCATCGCTTAAGGTGGTTTGATCTTCAGCTCCCTGTACAATACCACTTCCATTTTGTGTCGACCAAACAAAACTAACTATTCCGGAGGCACCATTTACGGTCAGGTCAACCACTCCGGTTCTGCTGCCTTTACAGCTAACATCTGTTTTTGAGAATAAAATTTCTGCCTGCGTTTCTGCTCCGGGCTCTAAAAGTACTTCAGGTTCGTTCGATTCAACTGTGGCTTCATAAGCCATTCCTTCTCCTGTTACCTCTATTACGTGCTTAACTTCGGCTACATTGCCATCATTGTCCGAAATACTATAGGTACGTGTTACTGTGTAGGGGCAGGTTATACCGCTGCTGGTTTGGCCCACGTATCTAAAACTTCCGTAGTTAACCGAACAGTTGTCATTTGCGCTTCCGCCTGCCCGTTCAAATTGTGCCCATGTTGTAAAGGCATCAGGTACGGATTGTCCACATTCGCTTTCCGAATCCGGTGGCGCAATCAATTCCGGAGCTTCATCATCGATAACCATTACGGTAAAATTATGAACCGCCGTATTTACTCCATCGCTAATTCGATATTCAACCAGAGTTGAACCAACCGGGAATTGCTGACCTGAATTGTAATTACTGGAATAAATCAATTGATCCTGAGCCACACAATTATCGATAGCAGAAGGTTCAGTCCAATTCACATTTGCATAACATTCCTCAGACAGAGTTCGAACCGTTATGTGCCCGGGAGAGCTGATCAGGCGGGGAACCTGGTCATCTGAAACAGTAACAGTAAAGGTGCAGAAAACCGGATCGTTGTAAAGAGTTCTGCCCCGATATGCGACTACGGTGCTACCTTCGTTGAATAAGTATGAGGGAAGTTGGTTCACGCCTGTGCCCGGCGACTGATCGCGGGTTGCTCCTTCCATTTGCCAGGTAAGCGAAGTAAGTACATTATCAGGATCGAGGATGGCCAGACCTGAAGTGACAAGGGCATCACATGAATTCAGGTCGGTATATATTGAGATATCTTCCGGACAAACAATGCCTGTTGTATCGTCTTGAGAAGCAGGGATGTCCGAAATTTCTGAAAGTAATTGATTTGAAATTGAGGGCGAAACAAAGCCCATTAAAGAATCTTTTGCAGGAGAAAATGAGGCATAGCTCTCACTACTCTCAGCATTGGGTTCTGTAAAACACAGAAAAACAGCCAGCAAAAGGAATGCTGTTTTTAAAGTCTGGTTATGTTTCAATTTGGTCACTTAACAATTCTTTTTTTTAATGAGTTTCGTCTTTACATAAATTTTAATTTAACCGTTACACAATCATTTTCGGGTTTGTAATTGAGTTATTCGTCATTAAAAGTATCTCGACCTTAAATAACTACGTCCAAAAAAGTCCACATCAAAACCAAAAGTAAATTCAAAGGTTCCGTTCTGATATGAGTATATTTCGTTTGTTGTAATGTCCATGGCAAATCCCACTCTAAACTTGTTACTAAACATCCAGTTTCCGGTAAAACAAATTGCACCACCGGTACGCCCCAATACACCAAGCCACAGTTTTTCACGGATCATAAAGTTAGCGGCAAGATCAATCTGCATGGGTGCACCCCAGGTCGCTTTGACCAGCAATGTGGGTTTAAACACAAAATAATTAAATGGATCAAGCGGAACTACATAACCACCGTTCAGGTAGATGGTACGCACCTCGGCACTGGTAGAATAGTTATGGAAATTCTCTTTCAGATCATTTTCAATAAGCTTTGGAATAGAAAATCCGGCATAAAAATAATCCTGGTAAATAAATATTCCGAAACCAAAATTGGGCAGAAATGACAAATCTACATCTTCATCAAAAGCCCTGTCGTACTTTCCGTCGGGATATAAAATGTATTCGGTAAGCGGGTTTTTATAATTGGTAAAACCAAATTTCACACCCATTCGCATACGTGTACGGCGCGAAAGGTATACTTCGTAAGCATAATCGCCAAGTACAGTTAAGCGCTTTTCACGACCAAATGTGTCGTTCATGATATTGAGTCCAACACCAACAGCTTCGTTTCGTAAAGGTGAGTGAAATGAAATGTATTCAGTCAGAGGCGAACGGTTAATCCCTGCCCACTGTTTTCTTACTAAAGTGGTAAAACCTATCTTTTCCCACATTCCTGCATAAGCCGGATTAATGATTTGGCCATTATACATGTATGAGGTGAAAATAGGATCTTGTTGTGCACCACATCGGAGTGATATTAGCAAGACAAATATCCCTAATACAACAATTCTTTTAATGACGATACAAATTTTCTCTTTACAACTATGGCAAACTACGACAATTTATTAACAAATACAACTATATGTTGCGTAAAAAGATATTCACAAAACCCCAATTAATTCGGTATTTTCAGAATCATCTTTGTTAATTTTCCCAAATTGGGAATTGTTAATAACTCGGACGGACAAAATAATTTTAAATCCTGCCGTTGATCTTGCCTATTTAATAAAAAGAATCTGCAAACCTCATCATCAAAAAAGGGGAAAGACAGCCCCTGAAATGATTATATTAAATAGAAGATATATTATGAGTCAAATATAGAATAATTTTCGTTTTTGAATATTAATTAACCAAACTCTTTTTGATTACCGCCGAAAATACCCGCAGGAAATTTCCGCCCCAAACTTTGGCAATCTCATTTTCGGTATATCCACGTTTTAGCATTTCGGCCGTAATGTTAGGCATCTGGCTAACATCGGCACAATCGGCCAGTCCGCCACCGCCATCAAAATCCGACCCAATACCCACGTAATCAATTCCTACCAGGTTTTTTACATGATCGATATGATCTACACAATCAGCAACGTTTGGTAACTGCTTTGGATATTTCTCATCCAATTCGCTCCACTGCTTCCGCACTTCTGCCTGTTCCTCATCACTCATCTTTGCAAAGCTTGTATTAAACACCTTACGTAGTTCTTGTTCTTTTTGATAACGAACAGTGGTAGTATCCGGGTCTTTAATGTAGTCATCGAGTAAACAAATCTGAATTACGCCGCCATTTTTGGCCAGTGCCTTTATCATATCATCAGCCATGTTTCGATTATGGTGTGCAATGGCACGCACACTCGAATGTGAAGCAAAAACCGGCACCTTACTCAATTCTACCACATCATAAAATGATTTATCAGAAATATGCGAAACATCGATCAACATTCCCAGTCGGTTCATTTCCTTCACAACCTCTTTCCCGAACGGGCTCAGTCCGTTAAATTCCGGCCCGTTTTTATCGGTTGAAGAATCGCAAACATCATTATTCGACGAGTGACAAAGCGTGATGTAACGAACACCTTTATTGTAAAATTCTTCTACCCTGTCGAGCTTTTGACCTAAAGGGAAACCATTTTCCATTCCAATGTAAATGGCACGTTTTCCTTCCTTTTTAAGGCGAACGACATCCTCGGGAGTAGTGGCCACTTCAGCCATACTATTATATTTTTTGCACACCTCGTAAGTCTTCTCAATCATCTTATTCGCCATTTCGTAAGCATTCTGAGTATTCTCGTCAGTTCGCGGGCGCTGGCTGGTAAATGCGGCGAAGAATATGGCATCCAATCCGCCTTCTTCCATTCTCGGAAAGTCAACCCGGCTTCCCGGCGCTTCGTTTGCTACCCCCACATCAAGGTCGCCTTCCAACAGCGCCATTGGCGTATCACAATGTGTATCAATTGTTATTGCACGTTTATGTACTTCCATTGCTTTTCCATCTTTACCTTCACAAAATCCATTTAACCCCACTAACAGTCCCCCAACCATTAGCAATAAAGAATATGCCTTAATCATCATAAAATATTTTTGATTTTAAACTTAAAGCAATTATAACAAATGTATTTTAGAATAGGCCATATTCTATCAAAAAGAATATGTATTAGAATTAAAAATATATTTTGGTCAATACCATTCCCTTCAAAACGTTAAAAGATATACACCCGTTTTACACCTTTAACAGCCATGCGCAAAACTAAATGAGATAACTACCCGGAGAATCTTTAAATTTTGTCTTGTATATTTACCCAAAAAAATTGAGAATAAAAACAAAATACAAATGGCTTATTCTTCCGGTATTGGCGGGAGCAGTTTTTATGCTTACACTTTTCTTCCGGCAACACCCTGGCTTTGTTGAAACCTGGTATGCGCAAAAAATCTATCCGCATTTGGCTTCGCTACTTTCAACAATCTCTCATGTTTTTCCTTTTTCGCTTGATGATATCTTTTATACAGTACTAATCTTAATACCTGTAATTCTGCTTATTCAAATATTTACAAAACAGATAAAATGGAAAGCTGCCGGAAAATTTTTGCTGAATGTTATTGCCACAGTATATATCCTGTTTTATGTGTTTTGGGGATTTAATTATTTCCGTTCACCGTTACCTAACCGGCTTGGAATAATTGACCGGGAACCCAATACCGAGGAATTTGTGCAATTTATTCACCAATATGTTGCCGAGTTAAACCAATTACATTGCAATTTTGACACCATTGACAAAGCTGAAACCGACCGCTTAATTGAAGAATCGTACCAACAACTGGCGCCGGTTTTACAGTTTGGATACCCGATGGGCAAGCGCCCTGACAAAAAAATTACTTTCAGCAGTTTTTATGCAAAATCCGGAATCACCGGTTATTTCGGGCCCTTTTTTAACGAAGTTCATGTAAATAAAAAGATTTTACCCATTGAATATCCGTTTGTACTGGCACACGAAAAAGCTCACCAACTGGGCGTAACCAGCGAGGCCGAAGCCAACTTTTACTCGTGGCTGGTTTGCACACATAGTTCGTCGCAGCAAATCCGGTATTCGGCGAAACTGTTTATTTCATTCCATTTTTTCAGGCAGGCCCGGGGGTTGGAAGATTATAAAAAACTTGTTGCTGAAATCTCACCTGAAGTGCAGGCCGACATCAACACAATAACCAAACACTGGAACAAACTGCGCAACGCAACCATGGATAAAACAGCTTCGAAACTCAACGATGCATATTTGAAACACAATAATATAAAATCGGGGATAAAAGATTATACCGGCGTGGTTGATCATGTTATGAACTTTTCGTTAGATTCAGCTTTTCAGCAACGTAACGGTCTTGTGCCCCGTTAAATTCATTTACTTTTGCCAAGTGTAACAAAAGTTGAGAAAGAACGGCTGCGAGAACTTCGTACTCCCGATTTCCGACTTCAAACTTCTTTTATGAAACTTATTCCAGTATCGGCCGGTCATTTTCATTGCGATGGAGGCGCTTTGTTTGGCGCTATTCCAAAAGTTTTGTGGAACAAAGCTTACCCATGCAACGACGATAATTTCACCCAGCTAACTTTGCGCTGTTTGTTGGTCGAATTCGGTGAACGTAAAATTCTGATTGAAACCGGGATTGGAAATCACTACCCCGAGAAACACCTCAGAAATAATGGCGTTACTTCGGTTAATGAACTGGAAAAATCATTGAATAAAGAAGCTTATTCAGCCGCTGATATTACCGATGTATTTTTTACCCACCTTCACTGGGATCACTGCACCGGAGCCGCAAAAACTGTTGACGGAAAATTGGAACTCGTATTTCCGAATGCAACATTATGGAGCAGCAAAACACAGTGGGAACATGCCCAAATATCGAATCCACGCGAACGGGCAGCTTTCAATCGCCCGGTGTTGGATTTTATGATGGAATCAGGAAAACTAAAGCTGATTGAAAAAGAGGGAGAATTGCTGCCGGGCTTTGAAATAAGGCTATTTGATGGCCACACTCCGGGACAAATACTTCCCATTCTCCACACCAAAAAACACTCGTTTGTTTACACTTCGGATTTGTTTCCAACAGCAGCCAACATCCCTTTGCTTTGGATTTCGGCTTACGATCTCGATCCGGTAAAAGTGATGGAAGAGAAAGGCAGGTTTTTGAAAGAGGCAGCTGAAAATAACTACATTTTCTTTTTCGAGCACGATTATTATACAGAATGTGCTTCGGTACAGGAGACAGAAAAAGGTGTGCAGCTGAAAGAGAAATTCAGCCTGGCAGAATTACTTTGAAACCCGATTTAAATTAATCCATCCCCACCCGTCAACTGTTAAACGAAGTTCATCTCCGTTAACACTCCAAGTAGAAACCTGAGGCAACATCGTCGTAATTTTTTTTGAGAATTCACTATCACAACAAATCTTGGTACAACCCGCCCCGGAAATACTAATGCTATCGGTTGAACTCAAAGAATATTCGCCTCCACAAACATTCACATCCAAAGCCAAACTGTAATTCCCATCGCTCTCAAATTCAATTAACGGACTGTAATTATCATCTTTCGGGTAAACTGCCGACTCAACAGACACAAAATCATCAACTTCCCACTGCCCCACCATCTGCCCGTTGCAATCGCAGTCATCATTACAGGCATTAAATAACAGCCCCGATAATATAAAGAAAAGTATAAGTTTTGCTTGTTTCATTGGAACATCGTTTCTTATTATGATGGTTTGTCCGCTGCTAAAGTTGCGTGTTGAATCAGAATATTTTTGTAATAATGCCAAAAATCTATTTTACCAATTCCTTAGTCGACAGTAAACCACAGGCAGCATAAATATCCTGTCCACGCGAAGCACGAATGGTGGTAAGAATACCTTTATTATTTAGTGCATCTTTAAATCGCTGAATGGTTTTTTCTCCCGGACTTTTTAATGGCGTTCCCGGTACCGGGTGAAAACGAATCAGGTTGATACGACATTTTAAGCCACTGAGCAATCGTGCCAGTTCATCAACATGCTTCTGTGAATCATTCAGATCTTCAAACAAAATGTACTCGAACGACACACGGCGCTGACGGCCAAAATCCCAGCTTTTTATTTCCTCAACTACCTCTTCGACTGGATAAGCCACTTGTACCGGCATAATTTTCTGGCGTTCTTCGTGGAAAGGAGTGTGCAAACTCACTGCCAGGTGCGCCTCACTTTTTTCAAGAAAAGTCAGCATACCCGGAATAATACCGATGGTAGAAACGGTTATCCGCCGCGGGCTCATGGCAAATCCCCACTCCGAAGTCAGTATTTCCAAACTTTTTAATACCTCTTCGAGGTTATCAAAAGGTTCGCCCATTCCCATATAAACGATGTTGCTTACCTCTTCTACCTCGTCGATACTTTTTATCTGGTTGATAATTTCTCCGGCCGAAAGTTGCCCCTGAAAACCCTGTTTGGCGGTAAAACAAAACAGACAGCCCATTTTACAACCTACCTGCGAACTCACACAAACCGTTTTACGGTCGCGTTCAGGAATCATCGCGGTTTCGATAAATTTATTCTGGATTGTCGGGAACAGATATTTCCGCGTACCATCAATACTGGCACTAACTTTGGTGTAGGGCGTTAAACCATATTCAAAACGTTCATTGAGCAGTTCGCGGGCTTTTTTCGATAGATTTGTCATCTCCTCAATCGAGCTGATCTGCTTTTTATACAACCAATCAGTGATTTGTTTAGCCGTAAATTTTGGCAGCCCCAGCTCTACCATCAACTCCTGCAATTCCCCTAATGTTTTCCCGAATAAACGCTCCTTCATACCTGTAAATTTGCTGCAAAGATAACGCAAATATTTTTTGCCAGATTTCTTTCAATGAATTCGGAGCCTCTTCAAAATATTTTTTGCACCGTTCTTTAGAGCGATGGTAAAAACAAAAAGAATACCTGAGATCTTTAAGGATTTTTATAAAATAGAAATTACAAAACTCCTTAAAAATCAGATTGACTCAACGACATTGTAACACCACCTTAAAAGACGGTGCAAAGAATACTATTCGCTAAAATTGTTTGCTGATATCTAACGCTGAATTTAAACAACAAATGATAAGAAGAGTTTTATCCCATCAACGATTTTTTAAAATTAGGAGCTTCTCTGTGTTTTGTCGCTTGCTCGAAAGCATAGGCAATCTCAAGCAAAACAGGCTCGCTCCATGCGCGGCCAAAGAATGAAAGTCCAATCGGCAGGCCTTCAACAAAACCCATGGGTACCGTAATATTCGGATAACCGGAAATAGCTGCCGGCGAAGAGCTACCACCGGTAAAACTGTCGCCATTTACCCAGTCGATACTCCATGTTGGGCCGTTGGTTGGTGCGATTATCGCATCCAGATTGTGGGTATCCATCAAGGCATCAATTCCTTCTTTCCCTGCATAACGTTTCGAGTCGGCCAACGCCTGTAAATATTCTTCAGAACTCAAATCACCCTTTCCCTGTGCTTCTTCAAAAATCTCCTGCCCAAACCACGGCATTTCCTCATCGGCATTGGCATTGTTAAACTCAATCAGTTCTGCCAGCGATTTTTTGGGTGCAGAAGGATGTTCCTGCAGGTATTTATTCAGGTCGGCTTTAAATTCGTAAAGCAATACTTCGTAGGATGGGTTTCCCCACTTGCGGTTGGTTTCAAATTTCAGGTCCTCAACCAACTCCGCCCCGCTTTTCTGCATCGCCTCAACGGCCTTTTTCATTAATCCTTTTACCTTTTCATGCGACGGAATCATTTGGACAGCAATACCAATTCGTTTGCCTTTTAATCCGTCCGGCTTAAGAAAAGAAGTATAGTCGTTGTAGATCACTCCTTGTTTTAAATGCGTTTCCGCGTCATCAGCATCAAACTCAGCCAAAGCTCCCAATAAAATAGCTGCATCGGTAACATTGCGGCACATCGGCCCCGCCGTATCCTGGCTGTGAGCAATCGGGATAATTCCCTGACGACTCCAGGTTCCCAGTGTTGGTTTAATGCCCACTATCCCGTTAATCCCCGACGGACAAACAATCGAACCGTTGGTTTCGGTACCAATTCCGATGGTACAAAGATTACCAGAAACAGCAGCCCCTGTTCCGGAACTGGAACCACACGGACTACGATCGAGGCAGAAAGGATTTCTTACCTGCCCGCCTCGTCCACTCCATCCACTTGATGAATTGGTGGAACGGAAATTCGCCCATTCGCTGAGGTTGGTTTTCCCCAGCAATACCGCGCCGGCTGCGCGTAATTTTTTTACGATAAATGCATCCTTCTCAACTATATTTCCTTCCAAACCCAACGATCCGGCAGTGGTTTGCATTTTATCGCCCGTGTCAATATTGTCTTTAATCATTATCGGAATACCGTGCAAAGGCCCGCGAATTTTTCCGTTTTGTCGTTCCTCATCCAGCTTCCTGCCAATATCCAAAGCATCCGGGTTAAGCTCAATTACCGACTTTAAATGCGGGTCGACCAAAGCAATTCGATCGAGGTATTTTTGACAAATACGCTCGGCCGTCAGCTCTCCGGATTCCATTTTTTGCTGAAGCGCTAATGCCGATGTCTCATTTAAATCGAATGTAGCCAGATCAACTTCTTCCTGCATAGCAGACTCTTGCACACAAGCAGTTACACCACTTAAAGCGACAGCAGAACCACCCAGGGCTGTTGTTTTAAAAAAGGAACGACGTTTCATCATTATCAATTTTTTGATTTTACAACACTCAAAGAAATGGAAAATACTGATTTATTTCTAATCAGGAAAAAGAACGGCAGTGTAGCGATTAGCAATTCTTGTTAATCCACTCAACAGCCTTTTCAATATCAATGTCTTCCATACATTTAAAATGCTTTTTGGGACATTTGTGGTGGCCAAGCTTGGAACAGGGACGGCATTTCAAATCGGTCACCTGCATCATCTCCGACGACTCGCCGGGTTGGTACGGTGTCATTCCAAACTCCGGAATGGTATTTCCCCAAAATGAATAGATCTTCTTTTTAAAAGCCGCAGCAATGTGCATTAATCCGGTGTCGTTAGCCAACACTAAACGCGAGTCGCGCACCAGCGAAGCCGACTGATTAAGCGATATCTTTCCGGCAAAATTCAGCACATTCCCCTTCGACTGCGAAAGCACCTTTTCGCCTTCGTCGTATTCATTTTTACCTCCCAGTAAAATTACCGGATACTGAATTTTCTGGCATATCTCGCTGACCTTATGAACAGGCAGTTTTTTGGTAAAATAAGTCCCGGCAATTACAAAAGCCACATAACCATTCTGAAAAGATTCCGGCAAATCATCCTGATTAAACGAAGTTGTTTCATCAATAAAATAATCGAGCCCCTCATTATCGCTTTTCACATCAAAAACCGAAAGCGTTTCCAGGTACCGATCAACAATGTGAACGTCGGGCAAACGATTCATTTTAAATCGAATCATCAGAAACTTCTCCCAATTGATTTTATTCACCGCATACGACTGCATTTTTAGCCGACGCTTTATTTGATTGCTTCTGAAATTATTATGAAGATCGATAATATAGTCATAGTTTTCTTTTGCCAATTCATGGATTAGCATTCCCATATTATCCTCCAGAAAATAAACCTTATCGATATTCGGATTGGCATAAACCAGGCAGGCAAACTTCTTTTTGGTAACGAAATGCACTTCAGCATTCTCCACCTGCTGCTTCAAACCACGCACAACCGGCGTTGTAAGAACAATGTCGCCAATAGAGCTAAAACGTATAATCAGAAATTTGACCTTCATTTTTTCCAAAGTATCGAAGATATTGAAATTTTGCAGAACTCGGCTTGATGACACAAAAAATCCCCACAGAAGATTTCTGTGGGGATTCTTTAACTATCATAGATTAATTATACTATGTTGATTCAACAAGTACAATAATTTTATTTGCTTTATTTTCAATTACACCACCGTCAACTTCAAAATGCTGCTCAGCACCATTTGTTTCCTTAATTTTCAGCACTCCTTTTTCGAGTGTTGAAATAATTGGAGCATGGTTTTTAAGTATTTCAAAGCCACCTTTGCTTCCGGGCAATTGAATCAGGCTGACATCGCCCTCAAAAATTTTTTTATCCGGTGTAATTATTTCTAAATGCATGATTTTCCTTTCCGATTTTAGTTATCAGCTAACAATTTTTCACCTTTCTCGATGGCCTCTTCAATAGTACCAACAAGGTTAAATGCCGCTTCAGGATATTTGTCTACCTCACCGTTCATAATCATTCTGAAACCTTTAATGGTATCTTCAATCGAAACCAGTTTTCCTTCCAACCCGGTAAATGCCGAAGCAACAAAGAACGGCTGAGAAAGGAAACGCTGAACACGACGTGCACGGTGTACTACCAGTTTATCTTCTTCCGAGAGTTCGTCCATACCGAGAATTGCGATAATATCCTGCAACTCGGTGTAGCGTTGTAGCAACATAATCACATCTTGTGCACAGTTGTAATGCTCATCACCAACAACTTCAGGAGTAAGAATCCGTGAAGAAGAATCGAGCGGATCAACCGCAGGATAAATACCCAGCTCAGCAATTTTACGACTTAATACCGTTGTTGCATCGAGGTGGGCAAATGTTGTTGCCGGAGCAGGGTCGGTCAAGTCATCAGCAGGTACATAAACAGCCTGTACCGACGTAATCGAACCATGCTTAGTAGAAGTAATCCGTTCCTGCATAACCCCCATTTCGGTGGCCAGCGTTGGCTGGTAACCTACTGCCGACGGCATACGGCCCAGCAGTGCCGAAGTTTCAGCACCCGCTTGAGTAAAACGGAAAATATTATCAACGAAGAAAAGAATGTCACGCCCACCTCCGGCAGAACCGTCGCCATCGCGTAAACTTTCAGCAATTGTTAATCCTGAAAGTGCAACACGGGCACGTGCACCCGGTGGCTCATTCATCTGACCAAATACCATGGCCAGCTTCGATTTTTTCAATTTTTCAGGATCTACTTTCGAAAGGTCCCAATTTCCTTCTTCCATCGATTTTTTGAAGTCCTCACCGTAATCTACGATGTTGGCTTCAATCATCTCACGAAGCAGGTCGTTTCCTTCGCGTGTTCGCTCACCAACACCGGCAAATACCGATAATCCCGAGTGTGCCAATGCGATGTTATTGATCAGCTCCTGAATCAATACAGTTTTTCCAACACCGGCACCACCAAACAAACCAATTTTACCACCTTTTGCATAAGGCTCAATCAGGTCGATTACCTTAATCCCGGTGTATAACACTTCGGATTCTGTTGTTAAATCTTCGTATTTCGGTGGTTTATTATGAATGTTTAATCCTTCTTTTGGTAATTGCTCCAATCCGTCAACCGAATCGCCAACCACGTTCAGCAGGCGACCAAGTGCAATCTCTCCTTTTGGCATCGTAATAGGGCTACCCAAAGCATGTACCGCAGTACCACGCTGTAAACCATCGGTTGAATCCATAGCAACACAACGAATAGTGTTTTCGCCAACGTGTTGCTGACACTCTATTATTAAACTTTCTTTGCCTTCGCGGGGAATTTCCAATGCATCGTAGATTGATGGAAGTTCACTGCCTTCACTATCGAAATTAACATCTACTACAGGTCCGATAACCTGTAATATTTTTCCTATGCTCTGAGCCATATTGGATTAGATTTAAGTCCGGTTTAACCCGTTTTTCGTTAAAATTTTATAGACCCAACAAATTTAGCATTGTTTTGTTTTTATGCAAGATTGGTATTCGCTTTTGTAATTATATTTAACCTGATGAAAGTCCTCTAATGCTTACGTGTAAGCATTTTGTGCGCCAGGTTGCGAAGTGGCTGTTTTACAACATCCTGCACATCCAATTCATCTAAAATGCGGATAGCACCGTTAAAAAAGTCATTTACTTTTTCTTCGGCAATAATTTTCACTCCAATAGATTGATACAATCCGGTAACGGCAGCAATTTTTTCTTTCGGATCAAAGTCCTCTTTTTCTATCCAGCTTATTAGCGCTGTTTTCTCATTTTCTGATGCTTTTACCAGGGCGTTAATCAGTAAAAATGTTTTTTTATTGGCCAGAATATCGCCACCAATTTGTTTACCAAAAACAGCCTGATCGCCAAAAGTATCCAACAGATCATCCTGCAACTGGAAAGCCAATCCCAGGTTAATGCCAAAATCATAAAGCTGGTTTGCAAGGGTTTCGGGCGCATTGGCTAAAAGTGCCCCTACCTTTAAACTGCATGCCAACAAAACGGCCGTTTTTAAGCGAATCATTTCCAGGTATTCCTCTTCGGTAACATCCATTCGCTGTTCAAAATCCATGTCGAATTGCTGTCCCTCGCATACTTCTATAGCGGTTTTACTAAACACCTCCAGCACTTCGGGCAGCGCTTCCGACCGTTCTTCAAGAAAATACCGATACGACTGAAAAGCCATGGCATCGCCGGATAAAATAGCTGCATTTTCGCTAAACTGCTTATGCACCGTAGGGCGGCTTCTACGCACATCCGCTTTGTCCATTATATCATCGTGAAGTAGCGTAAAGTTGTGAAAGACCTCAATACCAACTGCTGCAGGAATTGCCTGTTCAACAGTTTCGGAAAACATATTGCAGGCCAGCAAAACCAACACCGGGCGCAAACGTTTTCCGCCCATATCAAGCGAATATTTTATGGGCGCATACAATTCAACCGGTTGATTACTGAGCAGTTCTTTCGAGCGCTTTTCAATTTCGGCACTCACTCTGTTTTGAAGTTCTTCTACGGTGTACATCAGTTTCCCAAATTTAATTTGTCATCCGAAACAATTTCCAAATCATCGAGTTCAATATCTTCTTCTTCATCGTAAATATGAAGGAGTGGTTCTTTAAAGGCCTCGGTTGTTGTAAGCCGCTCAAGACCTGACAGTAACGATGGCAGTAATATCAGGTTTGATGTTACGGCAACCAACAATGTTAGCGAAACCAGAATTCCCATGGCCTGGGTTCCTCCGAAGTTGGAAATGGTAAAAATTCCGAATCCAAAGAACAACACCACCGAAGTGTACAACATGCTAACACCGGTTTCTTTTAATGCAATTACAACCGATTTCCGGATGTCCCAGTTGGTCATATTCAGCTCCTGCCGGTATTTAGCCAAAAAGTGAATCGTATTATCCACCGAAATACCAAAGGCGATACTAAATACCAAAATGGTGGAAGCTTTTATTGGAATGCTGGTAAACCCCATAACTGCAGCAGTAAATATCAGCGGGATAATGTTTGGCGTGAGCGATAAAATCACCATTCTCCACGAAGAGAACATGATGGCCATAAATGTGGAAATCAACAAAATAGCCAAGCCCAAACTCGAGAAAAGGTTCTTTAATAAATACTGGTTTCCTTTAAACGCAATGATACTCGAACCGGTAACGGTTACATCGTATTTGTCGGAAGTAAATATCGAGTCGATATCGGCATTAAACTGCGTATACAATTCTTCCATTCGTTTGGTGCCCACATCTTTTACCCTGATGCTGATTCGGGTAGTTTGCCGGGTGCTGTCCATAAACGAATGTAACAATCCGGCATTCTCTTCGCCCGTTGCTGCATATTGCAGAATAAAGTTTTTTTCGCGATTATTGGGCACGCTGTAATAACGTTCGTGTCCATTATAAAATGCCTGTTTGGCAAACTTCAGCAAATTAAGCAAGGAAATGGATGCCGACAATTCAGGATATTGGGCCAGGCGTTCTTCCAATTGCTCTATTTTTTGGAAAGTGCTTAACTGCATTACACCCTGTGGTTTTTTGGTGTCGACCATAATTTCCAAAGGCATCAGGCCGTTAAAGTTGCGTTCAAAGAATTTCAGATCGACATACACCGGATCATCTTCAGGTATATCATCGAGCATATAACCCGAGCTTTTCATCAGGGTGATTCCGTAAATGCTTACCACAATTACTCCAATGGTAACAAAATAAACCACCTGCCGGTAATTTTGGGTGATGTGCATCAGTTTACGGATTATCGATGTCACCATTTTACTATCGAGATGGCCAACGTGGCGCGATGATGGCGCTCCGATAAAACTGAATATAATTGGAATAAGCAGCAGCGAAAGAATAAAAAGCCCCAAAATATTCAACGAGGCGATGATACCAAACTGCCGCAAAATATCACTCTTTACAATAATAAATGTAGCAAATCCCGAAGCTGTGGTAAGGTTGGTTAAAAAGGTAGCGTTACCTATTTTAATAATCACACGCTGCAGCGCCTTTATTTTATTTCCGTGGCTAACGTATTCATGATGAAATTTATTCAGCATGTAAATACTGTTCGGAATTCCGATAACGATTAACAAAGGCGGGATCATTCCGGATAAAAGGGTGATTTTGTAGCCAAACAGCGACAACATTCCCATGGCCCAGATAACACCAACAATTACAATAAGCACCGGAACAAAAACAGCTTTGAATGAACGGAAGAACAGAAATAAAACCACGATACAAATTAGCAGCGCCAGCACACTGAACATGTAGAGCTCGCGCTTAATTTTTACCGAGTTCACTACCCTGATGTAGGGGACGCCGGAATAATGCAGTTTTACATCTTCTTTCTGCTCGAAATTATGGCAAACCTCCTGAATTCCGGCAACCAGGTCTTCGCGCTCCTTGCTTGCCATTTTATCTTTGTTTACCGTAATAGCCAGCAGGTAGGTGTCGGTTTCGTCGTTATAAACCAGTTTACGGTAAAAAGGCAACCGTTTAAACTCGGCCACGTAAGCATCCAGTTCTTCCTGACTTGAAATTGTGTCCGGAAAGGTATTTACAACCTCAAACTGTTTTTCTTCCTTGTTTTTTTCAAGATTATAGGTGTTTGATACTGAAAGAAGATTTTCAACACCATCCACCTTTTTCAAATCATTGCACAGCGATTTCCATGCGTTAAAATGATCGAGGCGAAAAAAATTCGTGTCCTGCACTCCAACAATGATCAGGTTCCCCTCCTGACCAAATATTTTTACAAAATTCTGGTAATCTTTATAGGCTTGATCTTTCTTTGGCAGCAATGAAGCATACTCATACGACATCTCCACTTTTCGGGCATGATAGCCCAGAAAAATAGTAATAACAGCCAAAACTGAAAGAAAGAGGATTCGGTTCCTAAGGATTAGTCTGGATAGTTTAATCCACATGTCTAATTTTCTAAATAAGCGACGATTCTAAATAAGCGACGAAAGTATACAAATTCCTGAGTTTTGAAAAATGCTTCAATCCAAGGTTAAGCGAATTTAAAACTTTTTAAAATTCATTATTCCATTTCAGAAATAGCGATGAGATTTTTGGCCGTTCTGATCAAAAGGTACCCTTCGGCAATAGCCGGTGTCGACATCACCGTTTGTTCCAATTTATTTGTCACTAAAAGTTCATATTCCGGCCCGGCTTTTACCGAATACACATTACCATCGTTATCAACAATATATACCACTCCGTCGGCAGCCACCGGCGACGATGTATAGCTGTTTCCGTCACCAACTTTTTCTGAATACATCTCCTCTCCTGTTTCGGCATTGTAGCAGGTCAACCGCCCGTTCCAACGCGCATTATACAGGTAACCATCATACAACAACATGGTTCCCATATACGAGCCACCACGCAGTTTTGCCCACTTTACAAATTCATTCGAGGTCGCTCTTTCTTCTAAAGTAATATCTCCCACCGCACTTTTCTGAATAGCATAAACAGGCGAAACCTTGCCGTGGGCACTGTTAAAATAAATGTAATCGTTGCCAATTACCGGCGAAGGGACTGGAATATCGCCTCCTCCGGCCATTCGCCATATTTCTTCACCGGTTTTAAAATCGTATCCTCCCCGGTGTTTATACCCATTCACCACAACAATGTCTTTTTCGCCATCAGAATAAATATTTGGAGTTGACCATCCGGGATATTCGTCGCGATTCTGTTTCCATAGCTCTTCGCCACTTTTTATATCGTAAGCAGCTACAAAAGAATTTTCCTGAACATCGCACTGAATAATTACCACGTTTTTATGGATTAATGGCGAACTTGAAAATTCCCATTCAGCTTCCTTCACTAAAAAGAAGGACGATTTTAATACCCCAAAATCCTTCGACCACTGCAGGTTTCCATTCATATCGTAACAATACAATCCTTCCGATCCGAAAAAAGCCACCACAAATTCTCCGTTTGTTGCCGGCGTGCAATTGGCATGCGACGACATAGGATGACGTTTTTGCTCAGGAATACCAGTATACGAGGTTCTTTCCCACTCGATCTCTCCCGAATGTTTATCCACACAATACACCCGCCAATAATGAATAGAACTATCTGGCACCGAACCTATCGAACCATAAATACCGGTTTTTACATCGCCCGCATCTTGTTCACTAACTGCTGTGGTTACAAAAACCTGATCGCCCCAAACAACCGGGCACGAATGCCCCAGGCCGGGAATGGCTGTTTGCCAGGCAATATTTTTATTGGTAGCAACATCCCACACTTCGGGCAGGTTGACATTATCGAGATAGCCGGAAATAGAATTTCCGCGGTACATACTCCACTGCCGCGACGGATCGATTTGCTGCGCGCACACTGATAAATACAAAATTGCTGAGAATAAGGTGAGAAACGATTTGAATTTCAACATGTAAATAGATTTTGCTTTGCTAATTTAGTGAAAGTTGATCGTTCTCAAAACTCTGATTTTTAATTTTTCAGACGTACATTTTAAATCTCTACGAACCGGGAAGCAATTTTTCATTTCCAACCGAAAAGAAAATACATAATCACTTGTGGATAATCTGCTGAAACCCATACTCAGCATTTTGGGTATAAATACATGAAAGCAAAATATCGGAAAACGAGCTACCAATTGATTGCAAACAATTAAAGAGTTCCGATTTAAAACCAATCGATAACTAATAACATGCAAAAAACATTGATTTTCACCATCGTTTTTTACTTTGCCGGCCTGGTATCATTACTTGCGCAAATACCCGAAGCCCAGTGGCAAAAACAATCGGGTGCCAGGGGCTGCGACTTTTATACCGATATAATTGAAGATGCCAACAAAGGCTACGCGGTTACAGGCGCAATAAAAGTTTCAGGACACTCCTTCGATTTTCAGCTCATTCGTTTTGCCGAAAATGGCGATACACTGTGGACAAAAACCATTGGAACAGAAAAAAAAGAAATTCCGAAACGACTTACACAGCTCACCGATAAAAGCTATGTTTTACTGGGGACATCTTTCGAGGGTGAAACGCAAAGTTGCCATTTGATACGGCTGGATGAAAACGGAACAAAATTATGGGAAAAGACATTAGATGCGGAATACCTGTCGGTTGAAGATATAATTTCGCTGGCCGAAAACCGATTTGCCATTGCCGGCTCGAAAAGTGAAAACCCCGATGATCCTAAAATTTTAATGGCCATACTGGATGAAAATGGTGAGATAACTATGGAACGATTATTCATGACCAACATGTCGGGATGTGGCCGGGCGATAAAAAAACTTCCTGACAGCGATTTTGCCCTCGCAGCACAGGTTAGCGAAACCGGCAAAAACAATTGCGACATTGTTGCCATACGCATTAGTTATACAGGAAAAGCAAAATGGTATTCGTGGATTAAAACGCCCGACCAAAAAGTATGGCCCGAATGTATTTGTTGCTCCCCTGACAGTGCTTTTATGATTGTTGGCTGGAATGGAAAATGTTTAAATGATATTAACTCTACCGATCCTATTTTTGATTACGACCTGGTTTTAAACAAAATAGACGCAAGCGGCGAAATTTTGTGGACCAAAAGCGTTGACCGCGAAGGTTCGGAAGGCGGGAATGCCCTGACGATACGCCCCGACGGCACTTTTATGGTTGCCGGAATAAAAGCCACGTCGTTCCTCGGGAAAGTTGGGCCGTGGTTATTAAATATCGATCCGGATGGTAACGAGTTAAACGAAAAGTTACTGAACCTGCATTTTAATAACGATAACGCATCGCGAATTATAAACAGCTCCGATGGTGGGTTTGTTGTTATTGGCCCGGGGCCACAAGAAGAAGCAAACACCAGAAGCGACGGCTGGATTATAAAGTTTGGTGCTTTGTAAAAGTTAGTATTTCGCACCATCCTCATCGAGCATAGGCACAAAACGCACAGGCAACACATCTTTCTTTCTGATCTTTCCATTCCTTTTCTGCAGCAGAACAAGCTTTTGTATGTTCCCTGCTCCAACCGGAATGATCATCCTGCCACCTTCAGCCAGCTGCTCTTGCAAAGGTTCGGGCACATGCGATGGCGAACAGCTTACAAGTATGGCATCGAAAGGCGCTTTTTCGGGCCACCCCAGGTAACCATCGCCAACTTTACAGTAGATATTATTGTATTCCAGTTTCCGGAAAACCTTTTTTGCCGACTTGCTCAATTCTTCAAAAAGCTCGATGGTAAAAACAGAATCGCATAATTGCGCTAAAATAGCCGCCTGATAGCCCGATCCGGTTCCAACCTCCAAAACACGGTCTGAACGATTAAGATTTAAAACCTCGGTCATGTATGCAACAATATAAGGTTGCGAAATGGTTTGTCCTTCATCTATAGGTAATGGAGAGTCAGCATAAGCAAATTTTGCATATTGTGGTATAACAAATTCGTGCCGCGGAACCTGCCGAAATGCAGCCAAAACCAACTCGTTGTTAATTCCCCGGTTTTTAAGCTGCAATTCCACCATTTTCCAGCGCTCGTTAAAAAATGCATCGTTTTGCGAACTACTTACCATGGGTACAAACACCAGAAGTATGGCAATTAAAATTCTGAACATATCAGTCATGTAGAAAACCCTGGTTATATAACGATGGTAACACGATTAAGGTTACTAATGTAGTTTCCCCTTAGAATCCGATAATTGTTTAATAGCAAACGAGTTAAAAGATTGTAAAATAATGGCTTTCTCCTCATATTCTGCAGATTGCAAAGGATGCAATTCTAATAGTTTTCTTAACTTCGCAATCAACAAAATCCAAAAGATAAAAACCAAAGGCCTTGAAATTTAGTACAAGAACACGATATGGGTTAAGAGCTATTCTTGAAATAGCAATGAACAACTCTGAGAATGGTATCTATCAAAAAGATATTGCCATCAATCAAAATCTTTCTTACAAATACCTGGATCAGATCATCAACTCGCTAAAAGTTGCAGGCCTTGTAACAAAAGCCGCCGGAAGACGAAGTGGTTATGTGCTAGCCTGTAAACCAGAAGAAATTACCATTTATGACATACACAGTGCCTATGAGCCGGGAGTTTGCGTGGTTGACTGTGTAGCCGACAATTACCAATGCGACAGAAAAGATATCTGCGCATTGTTTGGCTTTTGGGGAAATTTGAACCGCCAGTTTGTTGAAATTTTGAAATCAACTACATTGGAAGACATTATGAATGAACAAGTAAAAATTGATGAAATTGCAGTTTCTACATTTTGTGAATAACCATTAATCTTGCGGCATCAACTTGATAACAGTTCCCGGACTATTCAACACCACATAAATTGCACCCTCCGGTCCGGTCGACACATCGCGTACACGTCCCTGATTTTTTACAATCACCTCCTGATGAACTACTTTATCACCTTCAATTTGAAGTAAACGAACCTCCTCGTATTTTAAAGCACCAACCAACAGTTTGTTTTTCCACTTACTAAAAAGATCGCCATGATAAAAATCGAGGCCGCAAACAGCTATTGATGGCCGCCAGTATAAGTTTGGCTGTTCCATCCCAGGTTTATGTTTCACGTCGGTTATAATCGTTCCGTTGTAGTTTTTCCCGTAGGTTATGGTTTCCCAACCATAGTTTTTACCCCACCCAATTAGGTTCAACTCATCGCCACCCATCGGGCCATGCTCGGTTACCCACAATTCTCCTGTTTGCGGATGAATGGCCATCCCCTGGATGTTTCGGTTACCCAGCGAAAACAAGGACGGCACCGCTCCTTCATCATTTAAAAAAGGATTATCTTCCGGAATACTCCCGTCTTTGTAAATACGATGCACTTTCCCGTTTGGTAGCGTAAAATCCTGCGCCTGGTATCCGGCACCGCGGTCGCCAATGGCAAAATATAAATGCCCCCACGGATCGAAAACAATACGACAACCATAATGGTGGCGGGTAGTTCGGTAGCTATCGTGCGCGGCTTCAAACAATACCTCCTCGTTTGTCCAGGTGTTATTTTCAATTTTCCCGCGTACAATACGTGTCATTGCCGGAGGACGGTTTCCATCGTAGCCACTTGTTAATACATGACTGTAAGCAAGGTAAATCCAGCCATTTTCATCATAATCGGGATCAACAGCAACATCCATCAAACCACCCTGCCCTTCATTCAAAACCTCAGGGGTATTTTTTACCGGCTCATCAAGTAATTTCCCATTTTCAACCACTCGCAATCTTCCCGGACGTTCGGTTATCAAAGCTGTATTTTCATCAATAAAATCGATTGCCCACGGAACTTCCAGACCTTCTGCAAAAATTTCCACATCAACTTTATAATCCAGCGTTTCTATTTCTTTGGCAATGGGTGGTTTTTTCGCTCCCACTTTATTCTCCGATTCGCGGATATAAGACATAATCGAGCGAATTTCTCCGTCGTTAAGCGTTGCTTCGTAAGATGGCATTCCCAAATGCGCAATTCCAAATTTTATATTTCGGAAAACATAGCCGTCTTCGGCTCCAAATTGCCAAATTCCGTCAACCAGACTTGCTGCGTTTCCTCCGCCTAAATTGGCGCCATGGCACGAAGCACAATTTTGGCCATACAGAAGTGCGCCATCCTGAGCGTTTACGGTAAGCGAAAAAGAGAGAATTAAAATTGTAAAAAATACGATTGTTGTTTTCATTTCTGTTGATTTAGATCTTTTTAAAACCTTTATAAGTTAAGAAAAATCAACCTATTTTGTTCATTCATATTCAGCAAATTAATTTAACATTTATTAAGACACTTCTTAATATGATCAGGAATTTTTAGACCTTTATATTTGTTATAAAGAAAATCTTTAAAGGTTCATTATATAGAAAAAAATTAAAAACAGATGAAGAATGTTGCACTAATAACCGGCGCTTCAACCGGAATTGGCCGGGAGTTGGCCCACATACATGCCGAAAAAGGGGGCGACCTGGTAATTGTTGCCCGAAGCAATGCCAAGCTGGAAGCACTAAAAACTGAACTGGAAACGAAACACAATATAAAGGTTTTTGTAATTGCGAAAGATTTAGGATTGCCGGAATCGCCAAAAGAAGTGTACGACGAAATTAAAAAGGCAGGCATCGAAATTGAGATTCTGATTAACAATGCCGGTTTTGGAGGTGTTGGCGTATTTCACGAGCTGGATTACGAACAACACATGGACATGATCAACCTGAACGTGAAAACCTTAACTGCGATAACCCGATTATTTCTGCCCGATTTTGTTAAACGCAATTCCGGGAAGATCCTAAATAACTCATCAACGGCCAGTTTAATGCCCGGCCCGCTGCAGGCCGTTTATTTTGCAACAAAAGCCTATGTGCGTTCGTTTAGTAATGCACTTTCGGCTGAACTTTCAGAAACAAAAATTACAGTTACCAACCTGATGCCTGGTGCCACCGAAACTGAATTTGGCGCCTCATCGGGAATGGACAAAACAGCGATGTTCAAAAAAACAGCATCGGCGCGTAAAGTGGCCGAAGCCGGCTATAATGCTATGATAAAAGGAAAGATCGATGTAATCTCTGGATTAACAACCGCCCAAAAAATTATGATGGCATTTATTCCATTTATGCCGAAAAAGCTATTATTAAAAACGGTTAAGAACATGCAGCAAACCGATTAAAGCTTATGAGACAAATTATTCCCTGGCTATTTTTCATTGCTTTTCTGGCGTTTTTAGTGGGTGCCAATATGTATCTGGCCAAACGATTTTCGTTTTATTTTGAACTTCGATCGGCGCGCTATCTCTATATAACTTTTGGCGCCTTAACGGTTTTTATGATTGCCGGCATTGCCACAACTACCAATACACAGGCTGCTTTCGGCAATATGATTTACATTGCTGCATCTATTGTAATGGGATTTCTACTTTACCTTTTGCTTTCTGTAGCGGTTGTCGATTTACTTAGTCTTTTTATAAAATCAGTTCCCCGCTTGCTGGGAATGGCTGCACTTTCGCTTGCTGTTTTCATTACTGCTGCGGGAATAATTAACGCGCAGTACCGAAGAATTAGCGAAGTAGAAATTCCGATGAAAGGATTGACGAGCGAAATTAAGGTTGCTCATCTCTCCGATATTCATATCGGGCATTTCTGGGGGCCAAAAACGCTGCAAAAAATTGTAGATAAAACCAATGCCCAACACCCGGATGTGGTATTTATTACCGGTGACCTTTTTGATGGCAAAATCCGCTTGAATAGCAAAAGTCTGGAGCCACTAAAGCAGCTGGATGCACCGGTTTATTTTGTGGAAGGAAATCACGATGGCTATTCGGGTGCTATAGAAGTAAAACAAAACCTGCGCGAAATTGGCGTTACTGTTCTTGAAAACGAGGTGACGCATTTTAACC
Source organism: uncultured Draconibacterium sp. (assembly GCF_963675065.1). Lineage (NCBI taxonomy): Bacteria > Pseudomonadati > Bacteroidota > Bacteroidia > Marinilabiliales > Prolixibacteraceae > Draconibacterium > uncultured Draconibacterium sp. The sequence continues at coordinate 1,390,550 of NZ_OY775905.1, forward strand.
AGATACAAATTATCGGTCTCGATCACATGCGGGCCGACAATAGCCAGGAGGAAATTCCGGAAAGAAGAAACCGACCAAGTATCCGTTCCGTTCTGGATGAGTTGAACCTCTTCCCCGGAAAACCAACGGTTTTGTTGCATCACAGCCCCGATGGTATTGAACTTGCCAATCAACACGGAGTTGACCTGTACCTGGCCGGTCACACGCACAACGGGCAGTTATTTCCTTTCAATTTTGTAGTGGGAATGATTTACAAATTCAACAAAGGACTGGGCGATTATAAAGGAACACGCATCTACACCTCCCAGGGAGTGGGAACTTTTGGCCCGCCAATGCGCGTTGGCACAAAAAGCGAAATTGTACTCTTAAAACTAAAACCCGATTAAGATGAAGGTAATAATTACAGGTGCCACTGGAATGGTGGGGAAAGGCGTTTTACTGGAATGTCTCGATCATGAGTCGGTTGAGAAGGTTTTGGTTATCGGAAGAAATCCGGTTGATGTTACACACCCAAAACTGGAAGAACTCATTCACACCAATTTTGCCGATTTCTCAACTGTCAAAGAGCAACTTGCCGGTTACGACGCTTGTTTTTTGTGCATGGGAATCAGTTCGGTTGGAATGAAAGAAAACGATTTCAAAAAGGTCACTTATGATTATACGCTTTCGCTTGCACGTGAATTAGTTCCGCTAAATCCGGAAATGACAATCACTTATGTGTCGGGAGAAGGGACAGATTCTTCAGAAAATGGCAGGGTGATGTGGGCGCGGGTAAAAGGAAAGACCGAAAACGATTTGATTAAACTGGGATTTAAGCAGGCCTTTATGTTTCGCCCGGGGTTTATCATTCCTTTGCGCGGAATAAAATCAAGAACCAAGGCCTACCAGTTTGTCTACGATTATTTTATGTGGCTGGTGCATTTATTCAAGGCCGTGGCACCAAATGCTGTGGTAAACACTACACAAGTTGGGAAAGCAATGATCAACGCGGTATTGTATGGCTACAACTCTGTAATCTTTAAACCAAAAGACATTATTCAATTGGCTGAAAAGTAAAAACCAATTAGCCATACCATTTCCGCGTGCGTCCCTGCAAGTTATTCAGCGTATCTATGGTGATATTTACATCGTTCACCACCTGAAAATCAAACATGCCCACACAAATAAAATCGGCACCATTTTTAAAGGCCCAGTTAAATCCATCTTCGGGCTGAATGGCACCGGCAGCCAACACTTTAAACCCCATTACCGGAACAGTGGCACGGTTCACAAAGTCAACCGTTTTATCAGGATATAAACAAAACAGGTTATCGTGAAAGCGGTTGTGGTCGGTATATTTTTTACCATCCACTTCAAACGGGAAACGATTCTCGCGCGGGTGCGCCGACCAGTATTTATCGTGATGCATGGTTTTCATGTAATAATCCGGAATAATTCCCTGCTCTTCACAGGCAATCAGCGAATCAACGGTATGCGACGCCAGCCCGGCAGTATAACCTTGTTGGCGAATATGACTCAACATTAAATCGATTTTATCCAGTTTGTTGTCGCGCACCAGCCAGTCACACCAGTTCCCCTGTACCTGAATAATATCCACACCAAAATCGATAGCTTTATTAATATTCACCACATAGTCGTTGTTATCCGCATCGGGATGTACCTGCGTGATCACTTTAATCTTACTTCCGGTTAGCTTTTTATATTTCTGCATGGTGGCATTTGTCGGAAAACCAATATTGATGGTATTAATTCCGGCTTCTTCGGCCAACATCAGCGTTTCAAAAATTTTCTTCTCGGTATTGTAAGCTCTGAAAAGTGACGGCACATAATGCAGATCTCGCGAGTGCGCCCAACCGCCAATCAGGTTTCCACCGGCCACCAAACGACTGATTTCGTGCGGCCCGATCTTTCCTTTCGGAAGCTCTCCTTTTAGCTCTTTGATATCGGCACCTCCTACTTTTATGGTCGCTCCCGAAAGGGTGTCAACTCCAAATTTTTGTGTTTCATTAAAAGCTCCCAAACCCAATACACCCAATGCCGGAATCGTTGCCAGATTTTTTAAAGCATCGCGACGGGATTTTACAGCAGGTGATTCTTCACCCGGTTCTTTCTTCTTCGGAAAAATTAAAAGTGCATACAATCCCCAGCCTTTTTCTTTCAAAACAAGCAAAACGATCAAAGCCAACGCCTCAATTACATTTTTATTGACGATGTACAGACTTCCTTCGGTATTGGCAAGTAATGAACCACCAAACGGCGGATGCCCAAAATAGTAGAGCAAAAGTAAAAGAACGCCCGAAACAGCAGAAACCCGAATTGCCAAACCCAATGTGAGTCCCAGCCCGATAAGAATTAACGCCGCCATATTCAGCGGATCTACCACATTCATAATACTTTCTGAACCACCCATCCACTGATACAAACCAGATAATGGCCCAGTTGAGCTCGATAAATATCCCGCTGCACTCCAGTTTCCATCTGCTAATTTTGCTATTCCTTCGTACAAAAAGTGCCAGCCTATGGCAGTTCTAAAAATTGTAATGATGAGTTTTTTCCAGTTCATAGAGCAGATCTTTTAGTTACTAAAATTATAGGTCCCCGATCCAATTTCCAGTACCAGCTCGTTTTGGGATTTCGCGACAATTTTTACCTCGTCATTCCCGTCGGTAACAAAATCTGGTCCCGGCAAAATTACTGTTGCCGTGCATCCTACCGGTACTATAACTTCAACATTCAGCTTCCCCTCATCTTGTTTCCAATATATTCCTGCTTTGCCGTAAGGTGTTTTGTTATAATATTTGGCAAATTTCATTTCATCAACCGGTTGTGGATGGAAAATTATGTGACGATAACCTGGGTTATTTTCATCAACCTGCATACCTGCCAACTGACGATACAACCACACCAAACCCCCTCCAAACATCGGGTGATTGTGCGAACCATCTGTACTCCATTGCTCCCAGCTTGTTGTAGCTCCCAGCGTTAACCAACGGCCATAACCGGGCTCCTCTTTTTTGTTCATCGCCTCGTAAGCCAGGTCGTGCATACCGTTTTCGGTTAGCACTTCAAAGAAAAACTGGGTGCCAAAAATTCCGGTATCCAAATGTCCTTTATTCTTTCTAATATTTTCCTTCAGCGCTTTTATCACGCGATGATATTCAGCTTCGGGAACACCCATCTTCAAAGCAAAAATATTGGCTCCCGAGTTTCCGTAAGTTCCTTTTTCTGCATCGAAAAACCGTTTATGAAAGGCTTCTTTTGTGCTTTCGGCCAGCTTTGTACATTTTCTCGCTTTTCTGTTTTTCCCCAGAACAGCGGCAGTTTTTGCGGTAATATCGGCGCAGCGCCAAAAATAGAAGGTATGTACCAGGCTATCAGGCGGAAGATCGCCGGGAGCCACCCAGTCGCCAAGATTAAACCAACGCAGCACTTTCCCATCCAAACCTGTTCGCTGCGAGTTCATGATTCCTTCATCGTCAAACCAGTTTTGCATGTAGCGGATGTATTCCGTCATCGGCTCATAAGCTTCCTCCAACACATCCACAGCACCATACTGCACATAAAACTCCCAGGGCATAATATTTACTGCTGCTCCCCAGGCAACTCCGCCACCACAACCCGGCTGCCACGGCGCACCGTTTGGTAGATAACCGGTTTCAACGTTTTGCGCACCAACAATATCCTGAATCCATTTGTAGTAAAAGTTTTGTGCATCGAAGTTGTGCATCACGGTAACACAAGCCACCTGCCCATCGCCGGTGTATGGCGAACGTTCTCGGTGCGGGCAATCGCTGGCAATACCACCGTGCATGTTATCGGTCTGGCTGCGTTTCCAAATCTTATTCACCCGGTTAAAAAGCGGATTTGAGGTTTCAAATTCAGCCGATTCTTCGATGTAAGTATTTATCGCTTCGGCACAAATATTTTCGGGTTCCAGCACACCCGGCCAGTTTACAATTTCCACTTCACGAAAAACAAACCAGTTAAAACGGGCTGCATAATTTTCTTTGCCAACGCCTTTAAAAATGTACGAATTATCGCCCGAGAACGTATTCGATAAATACTTAATCTCTATTTTATGTCCTTCAGGGCCTTCCACATTTTTCAGCCTCACCCAGCCCGAAATTTCTTCTCCAAAATCAACTTTATAGTTGCCGTTATACATTTTTTCAATTCGAATAGGCTCAAGCGTTTCGTAAACTTTATCGGTGTGTGCCGTATGTGCCGTCAACTTTCCTTCGGGTGCTTTTCTTAAAACTGCACTTTGCCATGCTGAGTCGTTAAAACCCGCTGTGCACCAACCCTCCTGCTCCAAACGCGCATCGTAATGTTCGCCGTAATAAACCATATCCATTAAAATGGGACTTTTGGCGGCCTTCCAGCTCTCGTCGCTTACGATGACATCCTCGGTTCCGTCGGTGTATGTGACATGAACCTGCAACAAAAAGCGAGGCGAACCATAACCTAAAGCCCAATGTTTGGCGGGGTTATAAAACCCGTTTCCAAGAATCGCCCCAAAAGCATTCTTCCCGGAATTCAGCTGATCGGAAATATCATAAGCCAGGTACATCACTTTGTATTCCCTGAAGTTATCCTCAAGTGGGATGTATTGTTGCGTGAGAGCTGGTCGCTTTCCATAATTGGTTTGATTGGGAACCAGCACATCGTCGCCAACTTTTTTACCATTCAGATAAAGCTCGAAGTAGCCCAACCCTGTAACGTAAGTCACGGCTTTCTTCACCTGTTTTTCAGTATTGAATTCTTTTCGAAATAGTGGCGCAGGCGGAGGTAATTGTTCCGGCAAATCTGCCGCCGGCGAGTTTGGTTTTGGTAAAGCTTCCTCGCCCTGCCAGGGTGCGCCAATCCATTTTGCCTGCCAGTCGTTTTGGTTTAGCAAACCCATGTGCCAAAATGCAGGCTCGCTCCATTCCGAAACTTCATCGTTCTTATCCCACACACGTACCTGCCACCAGCAATCCTGGCGCGAAACCAGCTTGTCACCGTCGTACTGAACACGGTTCGACTCCTCACTTTTAAGTTTTTTGCTATCCCATAGATCAGGCGTTCCCAACCTTTCTTTTGTGGTTGCCACCCGAATCTGAAAGGCCGTTTGAACCTGTCCTCTTTCGCTTTCATCGGCCACATTTATCCACGCTAAACGTGGCTGAGGCACATCAACTACCGAAGGATTTTTAAGGTATTCGCAGGTAAGTTGTGTTGGATGAATCTTTGCTTCAGATATAAAAGTGAAACAGAAAAGAAGATTCAGAAACAGGAATAGTTTTTTCACAGTATTAGGTTTTGTTGAATTGCTTAAAGTTACCAATAAGTTTATTATTCAGACTTTAAGAATTAACATTTTTCGCTTGTTTTATGTCTGCATTTTCTACATTTGTCCTTCTTAAAATAAAACAGACGTAGAATGAGCAAAGATTTTTCGCCCACAAAATACATCCTGAAATCGTTTAAAACAGGCAAGGAGTTTAAAGATGAAGGCTGGATGCTGGATGCTCCGGGTGAGGCCGAACCAACATTAATTCGTGCTATTTACGATAAAAAACAGATTGACGTAAAAGACGATTCGTGGGGCTTATACAAATTTGCTGACTGGTTACCCATTGGCCGGATGCTTGAAGGATCGTCGGCACCGGTGACCTACAAAAGCGAGGGGTTGGCAAAAGAACTGGGGCTCGAAAATCTTTGGATCACCTTTAGCGGCTACTGGCCCGAAAAAGGCACAAACATGAAAACAGCCTCGTTTAAAGAAACCGAAGCTTACTCGGTTTGCGGGCGTATGACCGAAGATATGAAACAAGTTCTGGTGGTTGCCTCCGCCGGAAATACATCGCGTGCGTTTGCCCGTGTTTGTTCTGAAAATAATATTCCGCTTATCATTTGTGTTCCTGAAGACAACATCAGTGCACTTTGGTTCGACGGACCAATTAACGATTGCGTAAAACTGATCTGCAGTAAATCGGGCAGCGACTATTTTGATGCCATTCACCTGTCGAACATCGTGGCCGGGATGGAAGGTTTTGTTGCTGAAGGAGGTGCAAAAAATGTTGCCCGCCGTGACGGAATGGCAACTACAATGCTTTCGGCAACTACAACAATTGGCAAAATTCCTGATTATTATTTTCAGGCCATTGGTAGCGGAACCGGAGCCATTGCAGCCTGGGAAGCCAACCTGCGTTTAATCGAAGACGGACGATTCGGCAATAAAAAAATGAAACTGATGGTTTCGCAGAATTCGCCGTTTACCCCAATTCATGATGCGTGGAAAGCTGATTCGCGCGCAATGCTGTCGTTGGATGATAACCTGGCCCGCGAGCAGGTGGAAGCAATTGTGGCCAAAGTTTTATCGAACCGTAAACCTCCGTACCCAATTGCCGGAGGATTGTACGATGCAATGAAAGACGCAGGTGGCGAAGTATTGTTGGCATCGAACGAACAAGCTGCCCATGCAGGCGAATTGTTCCTGAAAACCGAAGATAACGATATTCATCCGGCATCGGCTATTGCAACTGCTACATTAATTGAGGCAGTGAAAGACGGCACGGTAAAAAAGGATGACCTGATAATGCTGAATATTACAGGTGGCGGCGAAGAAAAATTCAAAGCAGAAAACGAGTTGTTCTACTTAAAACCTGAAATCGTTTTTGATATCAATCCGAACGAAGAAGAGGTTAAAGCAAAGGTGGAAAAGCTTTTTTCGAAATAAATTCAAAAACATAAACAAGCTATAAAAAACAAACCCGTATATAATCAGTATACGGGTTTTCTATTCTTGTATGGAAATGAGCTATATCAATAATATACCCTAGGAAATAGACTTTGCGACCTAGCGAATTCTGACAATTTCATCAGAGATCGCATTCATTTGAAAAGAAACAAAGTAAAAAATATTCATTTTTCTAATAATTAAAACTCAAGGGATATTTAATATTAGCCTATGAGGCTTAACAAATACAATTACAGCTTAATAAGTTCAAGGAATGCTGGCAAGGCCATTTGATTGAATTTTAGTATTTGTAGTTACGAGCAAAAAAAGTGACAACCTGCTATCCAACCAATAAAAAACATATAAATACTCCCTGACGACTTATCTGCACACTTCTATTAATAATTAATTCTGATTTTTGCCCGATTTGTTATAGGTTTATGACCGATTTGTTATAGCAAAAAGTAGGTACAATTTCTATTTTTGTCGTTAATACAATTGAGATCATATAATTAATTCCACTACCATGATAAAAAAATCATTTTTGACACTAACATTATTTTCAATCGCACTGATTGCATTGGTTTCGTGTAACAACTATACCGACTACTCCAATGTACCTTACGATGAACCCAATCCAAAACCGTGGGAAGACCCGGGAATTTACCAGGTAAACAAAGCTGAGCCACATGCTCACTTTATCCCTTTTGCATCGGCAGAACAAGCCCGCACTGAAGACAAGTGGCAATCGCCACTACTAAAATCACTAAACGGAACCTGGCAATTTCGCCTGGCACAAAACCCGTCGGAACGCCCGTTTTGGTTTTTCAAGAATGATTTTGATACCCGCGAATGGGACGAAATTCAGGTACCTGCCAACTGGGAAGTGGTTGGATTTGATTACCCGATATACACTAACGTAAAATACCCGCACGCTCAAACTCCTCCGTTAATTCAGGAGCATTACAATCCGGTAGGATCGTACAAACGAACTTTCGAAGTTCCTGCCGAATGGGATGAAAGAGACATTATCGCACATTTTGGCGCAGTTTCGTCGAATATGAATCTTTGGGTGAACGAGCAATATGTGGGCTACAGCGAAGACAGCAAAACACCGGCTGAGTTCAATATCACCAAATATTTGGTACCGGGAGAGAATACCATGGCCGTTGAGATTTTCCGCTGGAGCGATGCTTCGTATCTGGAAGATCAGGATTTCTGGCGTCTAAGCGGAATCACCCGCGATGTATATCTTGTGGCACGTGGCCAACAGTCTTTAAAAGATTTCCGTGTTGGCTCATCGCTTGATGATAGCTATACAAATGGCCTGTTCTCACTGAACTTAGAACTGGCAAACAGCGGTAATTTAACCGTTGAGGCGGTACTTTCGGATAACGGTAATGTTGTAAAAGAATTCTCGGAAACGACCGACGGAACAGCGGTAAACTTTGAAGCTGAAATTCCAAACGTAAAACAGTGGTCGGCTGAAATTCCAAATCTTTACGAACTAGTTATCACCCTAAAAAACGGAGAAGAAGTTGTTGAAGTTATCCGCCAGGATGTTGGCTTCCGTCGCATTGAAATCATCGATGCAACCCTTCGCGTAAACGGAAAATACGTCTACATTAAAGGTGCTAACCTGCACGAACACAACGACAAAACCGGTCATGTTCAGGATAAAGAAACGATGTTGCTGGACATTAAAACCATGAAGGAGAATAACCTGAATGCCGTTCGCACATCGCACTATCCACAACCAGAACTGTGGTACGAGCTATGTAATAAATATGGTCTGTACATTGTTGACGAAGCCAATATCGAATCGCACGGAATGGGTTATGGAGACGAATCACTGGCCAAGAACGAAGCCTGGAAAGGTGCCCACTTGTACCGCACCAAAAATATGTTCGAGCGCGACAAGAACCAACCTTGTGTGGTCATCTGGAGCCTGGGTAACGAAGCCGGAAACGGTGTAAATTTTATGGCTACTTACGATTTCCTTAAATCAGAAGACAAAACACGCCCGGTACAATACGAGCAGGCACACGGTGGTGTAAACACCGATATCAACTGCCCAATGTATATGCGCATGGAGGGCATGGAACGTTTTGCCAAAGAAAAAGCCGATAAACCTTTAATCCAGTGCGAATACGCACACGCCATGGGTAACAGTGTTGGAAACCTGCAAGACTACTGGGATTTGATTGAAAAATACGATGTGCTACAAGGTGGATTTATTTGGGACTGGGTTGACCAAGGCTTGTGGACCACTAACGACGCCGGTGAAGGCTTCTGGGCTTACGGTGGCGACTTTGGCCCCGATACGGTTCCTTCTGATGGCAACTTCTGCAACAATGGTTTGGTTGATCCCGACCGCACTGTAAAACCCCATCTATTAGAAGTCAAAAAAGTATATCAATATATTGGCTTCAAAGCTGTTGACCTTAAAAAAGGCATTATATCAATAGAGAACAAATATGCATTCATGAACTTGTCGGCCTTCGACTTTGTTTGGGAAGTTACTGCCGACGGGAAAGTAGTTGACAGCGGCGACCTGGGTAGCATTGATTTAGCACCGGGTGAAAGCAAAAAAGTCACCATCGGGTTCGATGTAAAACCGGAAGCCGGTGTTGAATATTTTCTGAATGTTCATGCAAAATTAAAAGAAGACTGGAGCCTTGTTGAAGCCGGTTGGATTTTGGCTGAAGAGCAGTTTGAAATTCCGTTCGTTGTGCCAGTGACACTGGAATACAAAATTCCTCAAATGTCGGATGTAAACCTGGAAGAAACAGCTGAAACCGCAACCGTATTGGGCGAAGCATTCTCGGTAACTTTCGATAAGAAAGCCGGTATCATTTCGAGCCTTAAAAAAGGTGAAACGGAATTATTGATCAGTGGACCGATTCCAAATTTCTGGCGCGCACCAATCGACAACGACTATGGTAATAATCTTTATAACCGAAGCCGCGTATGGCGCAAAGCCGGCGAAAACCGGAAGGTTGCCAATGTTGAAGTAAAAGCGTTAAACAACAGCACCGCCGAGGTGGTTTTCAGCTTTGACTTGGCAAACGACGACAAAGAAAAAATTGCAACCTACAAATCGATTTACACCGTTTACGGCACAGGAGATATTGTAGTTGAAAACAACTTCAAAATGACTAAAGACGACCTGCCGGAAATCGTTCGTATGGGAATGAATCTGGTAATGCCACGCAATTTCGACCAAATGAGCTGGTTTGGCCGCGGCCCGCAAGAATCTTACTGGGACAGAAAAACAGGAGCTTTTGTTGGCTTGTACAGCGGTAGCGTTGCCGATCAGTATTGGGCATATCTTCGTCCGCAGGAGAACGGAAACAAAACCGATGTACGTTGGGTAACTATCACCGACGAAGCCGGAAACGGTCTGTTATTCGCCGGAATGCCATTGCTGGAAGTTAGCGCTCACCATAACATTATGGAAGACTTTGAAAGTGCCGAACGTACCGATGGCCGCCAGGTTCCCGGCGTTGAAGTGATCAACCGCCACATTAACGATGTAAAACCACGCGAACTTACTTCGGTTAACATCGATTACAAACAAATGGGTGTTGGTGGCGACGACAGCTGGGGTGCCTGGACGCATGACGAGTACCGCCTTACCGACAAAAAATACAGTTACGCATTCAAAATAAGTTTCATTTCGCCCGAAGAAGATCCGGCGACAAAAGCAAAAGCTAAGTTCTAGAAAAGAATAGCTTTTCGAATATAAAAGGCGCAGCGACAAAATGGTCGTTGCGCCTTTATTTTTACGACAAATCCAATACCTTTGCTCAAAATTCAGAAAAATGGAGATTCAAAAACTATCGTACCTGCTGCTTTTGCTGATCTACCTGGTAATTCCGGTGGCAGTCAGCTTTCAAAAAAAGGTGCGGTTTGTTTTCAGGCTAAAGTATATTTTGCCTGCCGTAATTTTTGCCGGAGCCATTTTTATCATGTGGGACCTCCGGTTTGACCAAATGAGAATCTGGACTTTTAATCCCGATTATCTTTCCGGAATTGAACTGCTTCGGTTACCGATTGAAGAGTGGCTGGCATTTTTAATTATTCCGCTGTCATCCATTTATATTTACGAGTGGCTTAAAATTCGTTTCGAGGATTTTGACAAGCCCAATGTTTTTGTGATTATCAGCCTTGTGCTTTTGCTTGTTACAGGAGTTTTAGCCTATGTTTTCCGTACCCGGATGTTTAGCTTCTTTACTTTCTTCCTGTCGGCAATTTACCTGGGATACACCGTTTTTCGTAACCGTTTCAGAAAATACTACACCAAATTTTACCTGGCGCTGGCCATCTCATTAATACCCTTTCTAATTGTCTCGGCAATTTTAAATTCGCTTCCGGCAATTGTTTACGATTCGGCCCACACTATGGGATTAGCTATTTTTGGCGTTCCTGTTGAAAAGATCGGGTACCTCTTTTTGATGTTACTCATTAACGTAACTATCTACGAATATTTGAGCAACCGGAAGCAATAATAATTCAAAAAAACAATGAGCTTACTTTACAACCTTGGAATTTTGTTTTACGGACTTTTTATCCGTATTGCGGCTTTATTTAACGAGAAGGCAAAACTGTTTGTTACCGGGCGCAAAAACTGGATAAAAAAACTCGATTCGACTGTTGAGAAAAATGCGTCGTACATTTGGTTTCATTGTGCGTCGCTGGGCGAATTTGAACAGGGCAGGCCGGTTTTAGAGGAAATAAAAAAACAATTTCCGGAATACAAGGTCGTACTCACTTTCTTTTCGCCATCGGGGTACGAAATCCGGAAAAACTATGAAGGAGCAGATATCGTTTCCTACTTACCAATGGACACCCAAAAGAATGCTCAGGAATTTATCCGACTGGTTAACCCCGAAAAAGTATTCTTTGTGAAATACGAATTCTGGTACAACTACATTGCAGAACTCAAACGTCAGCAAATTCCACTTTATATTATCTCAGCCATTTTCAGAGAAAACCAGCAGTTTTTTAAATCAACGCCCTGGGGAAAATGGTACCGAAAAATGCTGCACAGCTTCGAACATATTTTTATCCAGAACGACACTTCGGCCCGGCTTCTTGAACAGGCAGGCATCAAACATTATACTGTTTCGGGCGATACTCGTTTCGATCGGGTGGCCGAAATTGCCCGCGGTGCAAAAAAGTTCGAAATTGTGGAAAAGTTCAGGGGAAATAACGTAACCCTGATTGCCGGAAGCACCTGGAAGCCCGATGAGGAGCTGCTTGCAGCGTTTATTAACAACTGCAGCGATGTGAAGTTTATAATCGCGCCACACGAGGTTGCACCCGCAAATATCAACAGAATTCAGGAATTGTTAAAAAAACCGGCCATTTGTTTCAGCAAAGCCGATATTTCAAACATCGACAGCTACGATGTGTTAATAATTGATTCGATCGGCATTTTATCTTCGCTGTACCAATACGGAAACATAGCGTACATAGGCGGTGGCTTCGGCGTTGGCATTCACAATATCCTGGAAGCGGCGACTTTTAAGCTGCCTGTTTTGTTCGGGCCGAATTATTTAAAATTTAAAGAAGCGGTTGATCTGGTAAACGAAAAAGGAGCCTTCCCCATCCAAAATTTTACCGAGCTGAAAGCTACACTCAACAAGCTCATCAACGATAAAACAAGCCTGCAAAATGCCTCCAAAATTTGCAAATATTATATAGAAAAAAACGTGGGCTCAACAAAGCTTATCATAAATAAAGTTTTTAACAAAAAGTGAAAGTTTGCATGCTTTTTGTTAGCAAATAATTCTTCGAAAAATTGAATTTTTCCAAGTAATATTCCGTTAACAAAATTCTTCATCGGCTAATAATAATTTTCAGTTTTGGTAAACTTTTTTTAACTATCAAATATACAACTAGCTGACTATATGATTCATAACAAATTAAAGTTGATAACTTTTACTTAATTAACTCTCAAATAAATTCCAAATATTTGATTTCTGTCCTATCTTGCATTACACAATTTGTTGTGATTGACATCTAAGAAAATCGAATATACATTCTTATAACTTTTAATACACTTACAGAAAAAAAATGGCAGTAAACGAAGTATCTGTAAAAGCCCCGGCGGGCAAAAAAATTTACTCTCAGGAAGAAGCAGTAAATGCCTCGCTCGAGTACTTCAGAGGAGACGATTTGGCAGCAAGAGTTTGGGTGAACAAGTACGCCCTTAAAGATTCGTACGGAAATATTTTTGAGCTAACTCCGGACGACATGCACAAACGACTTGCAAAAGAAATCGCACGCATTGAAGAACGATATCCTAATCCATTAACCGAAGATGAAATCTACAGCGTCCTTAAAGATTTCAAATACATTGTTCCGCAGGGAGGACCAATGACCGGTATCGGAAACGACTATCAAATCGCATCACTATCCAACTGTTTTGTAGTAGGAAACGATGGAGACTCAGATTCGTATGGTGGAATAATGAAAATTGACCAGGAACAGGTGCAATTGATGAAACGCCGTGGAGGAGTGGGACACGACCTGTCGCATATCCGCCCAAAAGGTTCTCCGGTAAAGAACTCGGCATTAACATCAACTGGTATTGTTCCGTTTATGGAGCGCTATTCCAATTCAACACGCGAAGTAGCGCAAGATGGACGTCGCGGTGCACTTATGCTTTCCGTATCGATTAAACACCCCGACTCGGAAAGTTTTATCGATGCTAAAATGGAACAAGGCAAAGTAACCGGAGCCAACGTATCGGTAAAAATTCAGGATGATTTTATGCAGGCTGTTGAATCAGGAACACCTTATACGCAGCAATATCCTATCAACGGAGAAGCACAATACACCAAAGATACCGATGCAGGTAAAATTTGGAAGAAAATTGTAAAGAATGCATGGAAATCAGCTGAGCCTGGAATTCTGTTCTGGGATACAATTATTAAAGAATCAGTACCGGATTGTTATGCCGACCTCGGTTACCGCACGGTTTCTACCAATCCATGTGGTGAAATTCCGCTGTGCCCTTACGATAGCTGCCGCTTGTTAGCCATCAACTTGTATTCGTACGTAGAAAATCCGTTCTCCAAAGACGCAAAGTTTAATTTCGAATTGTTTAAAGAACACATCCATTATGCGCAACGCATTATGGACGATATTATCGATCTTGAACTGGAAAAAATTGATGCCATTTTAGAAAAAGTTGAGGAAGATCCAGAAGCAGAAGATATTAAATTTACCGAAAGAAATCTCTGGGAAAGTATTCGCAGAAAAGCAGACGAAGGTCGTCGTACCGGTATTGGTATTACTGCCGAAGGCGACATGCTGGCTGCATTAGGATTACGCTATGGTAGCGATAATGCAACTGATTTCTCGGAAGAAATTCACAAAACAATTGCCATTGAAGCTTACCGTTCGTCGGTATACCTGGCAAAAGACCGTGGAGCATTTACCATTTACGATGCCGAGCGCGAAAAGAACAACCCACTTATCAACCGCATTAAAGATGCCGATGCTGGTCTTTATGAAAAAATGGTAAAATACGGCCGTAGAAATATTGCGCTGTTAACGATTGCTCCAACCGGAACAACCAGCCTGATGACGCAAACAACATCGGGTATCGAGCCGGTTTTCCTTCCGGTATACAAACGCCGCCGCAAAGTAAATCCAAACGACAAGGATACTCGTGTTGATTTTATTGATGAGGTTGGTGATAGCTGGGAAGAGTACATTGTTTTCCACCACCATTTTAAAACCTGGATGAAAGCGAATGGTTATGATACTTCTGTTGATTATTCGCAGGAAGACCTCGATAAAATGGTTAAAGAGTCGCCTTATTACAAAGCTACATCAAACGATGTTGACTGGCTGAATAAAGTGCGCATGCAAGGAAAAATTCAGAAATGGGTTGACCACTCGATTTCGGTAACTATTAACCTGCCTGCCGATGTAAAAGAAGAGCTGGTTGGCCACTTGTATTTCGAAGCATGGAAAAGCGGCTGTAAAGGAGTTACCGTTTATCGCGACGGATCACGCTCAGGTGTGCTTATTTCGAACGACGACAACAAGAAAAAAACGGAAGAAGGCTCATTCCCGCTGAAACGTCCTGAAACATTGGAAGCCGATGTAGTTCGTTTCCAGAACAACAAGGAAAAGTGGATTGCTTTTATCGGGTTAATGGATGGCAAACCTTACGAGATTTTCACCGGTTTGCACGACGATGAAGACGGAATCCTGCTGCCTCGCTCGATAACAAAAGGTAATATTATTAAAAGCTGGGAAGGCGAAGATTCGCGTTATGATTTCCAATATGCGAACAAACGTGGTTACAAAACCACTATTGAAGGATTGTCGCACAAATTCAATCCTGTATACTGGAATTACGCGAAATTAATTTCTGGAACATTGCGCCACGGTATGCCAATTCATAAAATTGTTGAACTGGTAACCAGTTTGCAACTGGATAATGATACCATTAACTCGTGGAAATCGGGTGTTGCACGTGCACTGAAGAAATACATTCCGGACGGAACAATTGCCGATGATGCAAAATGCGGCGAATGTGGATCTGACGATGTAGTGTACCAGGAAGGCTGTTTAACCTGCCTCTCTTGCGGATGCTCGAAATGCGGATAATTAATTCGATAAACAATATTAAAAGCCGGGATCGTTTTTTGATTCCGGCTTTTCTATTTTTAGTTTAGAAGTCTATTAAGTCCCTAATCTTTTCGTTATAACTTTTGCTGCAGGAAACAATTCTTTCCTTCTCGCATTTCATAACCAAATCAAACCGGCCATTCCCCAACCTTTTAACCTCGTGGATCAGGTTTTTATTCACCACCGTTGATTTATGAATACGGATAAACTCTTCCGGAAATTTTTGCTCCAAATCTGCAAGGGTAGTATCAACCACGTATTCTTTCCCGGTAATATCAGTTAGAAAAACATAATTATTCCCTGCCGAAAGATCAACGATTTCGTCAAAACGAATAAGCGTAATTTTATTCCCCTCTTTTACCGGATAATACTCCTTAATTTTTTCTTCCGACATAAGGGGCTCTTGCTGATTATTCTCTTGAGCGTTCGGTTGTATCGGATTTTTAGGTGCTTTACTTTTTCTTATCAGATACCTTATCAGCAATACCGCCGCAAAACAATTACCAGACCCGGAATTAGAATCAAAAGAATTATTATTTCCTGCGGCCCGATAAATCCAAGTAAAATTGTGTCCATTGATTTATATTTTAGTTTTTCTTCAAACTAAACAAATACTTTGTTGAATTAAAAATTAAAATTAACCAGCTACCTCAAATTCAGGGTAACTGGTCGTAAAAAAGGAGCAAGGCGCCTTATAATATAAGTAAGTAACCTCTTGAAAAAACCACCACCTCAATTATGGGCACAAAAAATGCCCCACCGAAAAACGATGAGACATTTACCTATGCTGTAAAATTTTTTAAGCTTCTATCATTGCTTTGTAAGCGTCAGCGTCCATCAGGTCGTCTAACTCTGCTGCATCGGCAATATTCACTTTAATCATCCATCCTTTTCCGTAAGGATCTTTGTTTACCAATTCCGGATCGTCGGCCAGATCTTCGTTAAACTCGGCAACCTCACCTCCAACTGGCATAAACAGGTCAGAAACGGTTTTTACTGCCTCAACTGTACCAAAAGTTTCACCTTTGTCCAGTGTTTCACCTTCAGTTTCAATTTCAACAAATACAACATCACCCAGTTCTCCCTGAGCAAAATCGGTAACACCAACAACAGCTACATCTCCCTCAACGCGCACCCATTCGTGGTCTTGCGTATATTTCAAATCAGCTGGAATACTCATATTTTTAGTTTTAAATTATTTAAATCGAATCGGTTGAAAGCCGCCCTTTAAATCTATCGCTTTACAAACTCGCCGGGTGCATTTCACTTTAAGATATTTGCCAAAATTAAAACATTTTAATTAAAAACAACCTCCTTATACCCATGCATTTCCCTGATTTTTATCGCATTTTATTTCATGGGGTGCAAAATATGTGGTGCTTTTTGTATAATTGCAAAAATTGTTGGAAGAAATGTATTCAAAAAAGATCAATTCGCTCGACGAGCTTGAAATTGCTGCAAAGGAGATAATTACAGCATTTAGTGACGACCGCGTTTTTGCATTTTACGGCAAAATGGGTGCAGGTAAAACAACTTTCATCCAGTCGATTTGCCGTGCATTGGGATCGGACGACAACGTTACCAGTCCTACTTTTTCGCTGATAAACGAATACAACACTGCGGATCTTGATTCGATTTTCCATTTCGATTTTTACCGGATAAAAGACATTGAGGAAGCTTACGACCTGGGCTACGAAGACTACATTTACAGCGGAAACTACTGCCTGATTGAATGGCCCGAAATGATCGAATCGTTGCTGCCCGAAAAAATGGTGGAGGTAAAAATCGAAGTTCAGGACGACGATACCCGTCTGATTACCGCACTGGAAATCTAGTTTCCAATACCGCTTTTTACTTCCCGGTTAATTTTCTTTGAAAACTCCGCTTTTGCTTGTAAATTGCTACTGTTGATTTCGTCAGGTAAATTCATTAAGTTCAATTATGGAAAAAGCAAGAGAAAAGGTATCGATACCAAAGAACATGCTTCTGCCCAAAGAGGAGATGTTGGAGGTAAAAAAGAAGGGCAAGAAAATAAGAATTGGCGTTCCTTCCGATTTATCGAAAGTTGAATACCGGGTACCTTTATCGCCGCAAGCCGTTGATCTGTTGGTTTCTTACGGGCACGAAATTCTGATTGAACGCGATGCCGGAAAAGCCGCCAGCTACAGCAACGAAGATTACCAAAAAGCCGGCGCTACCATTGCTGAAACCAAAGAAGAAACTTTTCAGTGCGACATAATTCTACGCATCGCACCTTTTGATTGCGACGAAATCGATTCTCTGCGCGGTAACCAGGTTATCATTTCAAACATGCAGATTCAGGCACATTGCAACGAATCGATTCAGAAAATGATGCAAAAAAAGGTAACCACCATTGCCTTTGAATACCTTGAAAACGAAGAGGGCTTTCTTCCTTTCGTTCACCAAATGAGCCAGATTGCAGGAGTTACCTCCATTACCATTGCCAGCGAATACCTGAGTAATTCGCGCAACGGAAAAGGCGTTTTGTTTGGCGAAGTTACAGGTGTTACACCTGCCGAGCTGGTGATAATCGGCACCAGTACAGCGGCAGAATATGCAGCACGCGCCGCACTGGGGCTGGGTATTTTTGTTAAGGTTTTTGATACTTCGGTTTACGAACTCAGCAAACTGGAAGAGAAATTGGGTCGACGCATTTTTACTTCGGTATTCTATCCCAAAGTTTTGCGTAAAGCCCTTATTTCTGCCGATGCCGTTATTGGAGCAACTTCGTTTAATACTCCTCCAAAATTTAAAGTTTCAGAGAGTTTGGTAAAACAGATGAAGGAAGGATCGGTGATAATCGACCTGAACGTAAGCCAGGGAGGCTGTTTCGAAACGTCGAAGTGCACCGACTTTAACAACCCTACATACACCAAACACGGAGTGGTACACTATTGCGTGCCCAACACTCCGGCCATGGTAGCACGAACTGCTTCCATATCATTGAGCAACATTTTAATACCAATATTGCTTGCTATTGGCGACAATGGCGGCGTTGAAAACTATATAAAAGTATCGAAAGGATTCCGGAAAGGCGTGTACATCTACCACGGAATTCTCACCAATCACGAT
The DNA here is from genome assembly GCF_963675065.1 of uncultured Draconibacterium sp. Classification (NCBI taxonomy): domain Bacteria; kingdom Pseudomonadati; phylum Bacteroidota; class Bacteroidia; order Marinilabiliales; family Prolixibacteraceae; genus Draconibacterium; species uncultured Draconibacterium sp. Next base: position 1,409,019 of record NZ_OY775905.1, read on the forward strand.
GTGGGTCGCATGTTCAACATCCCGTCAAAAGACATCGATCTGTTACTCGCTGTATTTTAATCAAGAAAGAATTTGCAATGCTTGATTCGCTAAACAAAAAATATCCTTTTAACGACAACCTTAAAGTTAATGCACGTACCATTTCATCGGTGAGCCTGGGGATTTTTTTGTTTCTGTTGTTCTTTCAGCCCTTCGAAATTCAAAATCCCGATTTTAATAACCGCCTCATCATCCTTGCAACATTTGGTGCTATAACCCTGGTTTTACTCAGTGTTTTTCGGGTGATTATCCCGTCGATCTTCATCACTGCATTTTCCGAAGAGCGTTGGACGATATTAAAAGAGATCATCATCGATTTGTTTTTTGTGATCTGCAACTCGGTAGCCTTTGCATTTTTTGCACGTTATGTTGGGCGTATTCCAATGACCTTTCCAATTGTAATCAATATTGTCATCATTTCAATAGCAGCGGCGGTGATTGTGGTGCTTACCAACCAGTTTTACTTATTGAAAAAGAAAGTGCAGAAGCTGGAACTTACCCCGAAAGAAGATGACAAGGATGAATCAATAAAGGCTCCGGAAGAAATTGAGTTTGAATCGGAAAATAAAACGGAATATTTCACGCTTTTTCTCGAGCAGCTAATCCTTATAAAATCGGCAAATAATTACATTGAAGTGATTTACAAACACAATAACGAGCTCAAAAAAAAACTGATCCGAAATACGATGAAGACCACCGAGAATTTGTTGCAAAAGTACCCGGAAATCATTCGTTGTCATCGCTCGTGCATGGTAAACAAAAACTACATAAAAAAAGTATCGCGCGGCTCCGATGGTTTGGTGCTAAATCTGTTCGACTACCCGCAGGAAATTCATGTTTCAAGACAATATGTGCTTCGTTTAAAAGAAGCGCTAAAATCATCCTAATCCAAATTACAGCTTCCTTAATTTACTTTTCTTAGCTCCAAACTAACCTTTAAAAGGGCATTTGGGATTACTGGCGCTTATCCCGGATAAATGATAATAATCCCAAATTCATGCAAATCATCACTTTTAAAAGCTAAAAATCCCAAAAACTTTTTTTTCGAATAAATTGGCCGTTAATTTGAAAAATCGAAAACAATGTAAATTTTATTGCCATGAACATACTACTGATTTATCCGGAAAAAGAGAACAATTCAAAGGGGTTTGAGGCCTTCTTTCAGAAGCTTTTTCACAAGACCTCTGAAGATCCGCTGGAGCTGATCGAGATTTCGATTCAACTACCAATTACCTGGGAGAGGAAATTGCGTAATCTAAACCAGGAAAAGTTAAATACGAAAGATTTGGAGTGGGCCGATTATGTAATCATTAACGCCGATTCGAGACAGCGAGCTTCAACCATTAAACTTATTGAGAAATGTAAAGTCGCAGGGAAAAAGATTATCGCCGAAGGAGCGTTATTTGACTCTCAGCCTACCGATTTTGAGAATGTGGATCACCTGATTCTGAACCACGCTACATTTGATCCTATTGTACGAGATATGGAAGAAAACACTACTCAACGAATTTATAACGCTAACTTCCGAAAGGAAAAATTAAGCAAAACCGCGTATTCATTGCTGGGATTTTCAGATTACTTCTCACGAAACATTCACCCCTTTTCGGCGTGAACAAGGATTTTTAGCGAAACAGGTTCTACCACAACGGTGTCTTCAACATGCTCTGTTCCCTCTTCGTTAATGCTGTTGCCATCGGCTACAACTTTGTACCGGCCTTCGGGTAAGGGGAATTCTACTTCGTCCTCATTTCCATTAAAAAGGAGAAATATTTTCGACCAACTGTCTCCCGCCGCTTTTCCATCTAAACAATAGGATACAACACCGATTTTATACTCGGCACAAAAATTCAAATCTTTTCGAATTGCTTCGGCAGAAGTCATACGGAATGCCGGATGATTTTTACGCAGCTGAATCAGTTTCTGAAAATATTCAAAAACATCAATGTATTCATCTTTGCGGCTCCAGTCGATCTGGTTTACCGAGTCGGGCGATTTATAGGAGTTACCGTTACCACCTTTTGTGCGGCAAAAATCAACACCGGCATGTAAAAGTGGCACTCCTTGCGAGGTTAAAACCAGCGCTCCGGCAAGTCTTACACGTTTGCGTAATTCCTCATCACTTGCTTTTGGTAAACTCTGTTTCAATTTGTCCCAAAGCGTATAATTATCGTGGCACGACACGTAATTGATACACTGATCGGGCTCAGCAGCCCAAGCCGTTTCAACCGTATCGATATATCCGTAATTCACCTGCGGATGGTAAACCGCCCCGGTAATTCCAAACTTTATCGCCTCTTCGCGCAGATTAAGCCCACTTACAAAACCTTTCGACTTTCTATCGCCATGATTTCCCTTCAGGTCATCGCGAAAATCGTCGTTAAAGCTGGCTATTCTTCGCATTGCCGACGTGTTCTTTTTAACTGCCCGCTTCGATTCCGGCATCGGACTTTGGTCGGCTGCCCAGCCTTCGCCATAAAGAAATAATCCTCGGTCAATCTTATCCAACGACTTCCGGATTTCCTGCATGGTTTTCAAATCGTGAATACCCATCAAATCAAAACGGAAACCGTCAACATGAAATTCCTCCACCCAATATTTGAGTGTATCGATTATGTATTTACGCACCATTTCACGCTCCGAAGCCAGTTCGTTTCCACATCCTGATGCATTTGAAAACGAACCATCCTCTTTCTGACGGTAAAAATACCCCGGCACAATCTGGTTAAAAACCGATTCTTTAGCGTAATAGGTATGGTTAAAAACCACATCCAGAATCACACCAATTCCGTTGGCATGCAGTGCTTTTACCAACTCCTTAAATTCTACGATACGTTTGCGCCCGTCGTAAGCATCCGTTGCATACGAACCTTCCAGTGCGTTGTAATGCATAGGGTCGTAACCCCAATTGTATTTTTCAAGTGGTTTTTCTTCGTCAACCGTTACATAATCGTTCACCGGCAGCAAATGCACATGCGTAACACCCAGTTCTTTCAGATGATCGATTCCGGTTTTTATACCTTCCGGCGAACGGGTTTCTTCTTCGGTAAATCCCAGAAACTTGCCTTTGTTTTCAATTCCTGAATTTTCTGCAATGGAAAAATCGCGCACGTGGGTTTCGTAAATCACCGCATCGGTAAAACTTTTGTAGCGCGGACCATTATCGTAAACCCAATCTTCAGGATTTGTGGTGTTCGGATTATAAATCATTCCGCGCAATCCATTGGCGCCAACGCAGCGTGCGTATATCCCCGGAACTTCATCCAGCCATTCGCCATCGTTCACCCGAAAAGTATAGAATTTCCCTTCGTAATCGCCGGTTAAAATAGTGCCCCAAATGCCGTTTTCGTTCTTCTGCAGGTTGGTTTTATGGTACGCTTCACCACGTACGCCATCTTTGTACAAACGCAATTCTACCATTTGAGCTGTAGGTGCCCAAATCTTTATCGTGGTCTTTTCGGGCGACCAAAAAACACCCAAATCCTTACCCGAATAACCGGGATAAGTTGAAAAATCGATATGGTTAAATTTCCAGTTTCGCATTAAAATTTAACTAATGTTTTGCGTAAAAAAACCGCTTTGCTCCCCAAACTTTTTCCTTTCACATCTTTTAAATAGATTTTGGTCTTTGGATATTTCTTCAACGATTTATCGTGCGAATAAAACCGATTCAAATCAATTTTTAACTGATGTGATTTTCCACTTTCCAGGTACAAAGGATAAAAATTGTAGTTATCCATACCTTTGAGTTTGAACTTACGTCTCAGCCAAAAATTATCGAATACTAAAAGCGGCTTATCCAAATCGATAGCTGTTGAGCCGGTGTTTTTTAAGGTAAGAATTAAATTATCAGGATAGAAATTTGCATCCTTCTCCAATTTTATACTTAGCTTTTTAAGTTGTAAGAATGGTCTGCGCTCTTTTTTCGACTTCTTGTTAAAAGAATGGCCACTTACAATAAAAGCCACGGTAACAGCAGCCAGAATTAGGAATACCCATAGCAGTTTATGTCCTTCGGGGCCTACCTCGTTTTGGGCAAAAAGCCACAACGAATTCAATAATAAAACCGCAAGAATACTTCCCTTCTTCATTGTTGCTAATTTGAGGCAAAAGTAAAGTTTTTATTGATTTAAGGTCGCTACTGCTTACAGGTTTCACGGCAATACGTTTTATACTTAACATGAAACCCGTAAGCATCAGCATTTTATCATCGTAAAGCTTCTACATCGTCGATGGTTTTTGGCTTTGGTTTGCCGAGTAGCTGCACGCCATTCTCGGTCATTACAAAATCTTCTTCGTTTCGAATTCCGCCAAAATTCCGGTAGCTGTCCACTTTTTCCCAGTTAATAAAATCGTTGAATTTGCCTTGTCCGCGCCACAGATCGATCAATTCAGGAATAAAGTAAATCCCCGGCTCGATGGTAAATACATGTCCGGCTTTTAATGGCTTTGCCAGACGAAGCGATTTTAAACCAAACTGTGTGCTTTTTGGCTGGCCGTCGTAACCCACCCAAACTTCACCAAGATCTTCCATGTCGTGTACATCCATTCCCATCATGTGGCCGGTTCCGCAGGGGAAAAACAAAGCATGCGCGCCGGCCTCAAATGCATCCATCGCATTTCCCCTGGTTAAACCCATCGATTTTAGCCCATCGAAAATGGTTGTGGCAGCTGCTATGTGGGCGTTTTTATAAGGCTTGTTCAATTCGAGCGCGCTAATGGCAGCTTCATGTCCGGCCAGCGAAATCTCATAGATTTCCTTTTGCTCGGGAGTAAATTTTTTGCTCACCGGAAAGGTACTCGACAAGTCGCCAGAGTAGCTCAATTCGTTTTCGTAACCGGCATCAACCAAAAACAGGTCGCCATCTTTTATTGTATTTCCATGATAATGATTGTGCAAGGTTTGCCCGTTTTTTGTGGCAATTATCGGGAAAGCAATATTACCACCCGCTGCCAGTGCAACTTTATGGATTTCGGCAGTCACCTGTGCTTCCGTCATTCCCGGACGCGCAAATTCCATGGCTGCAACGTGCATATCAACCGAAACGTTAACCGCCTGATGCAGTTGCTCGATCTCTTCTGCAGATTTTATCTCACGTTGGCTAACCACAGCTTTTACCAATTCCAACGAATAAGTATTCGCCACATCTTTGGGTGCCACATCAATCAGCTCCAGTAACTTTATTTTATTCTCGGGGCGGTAAAGCGGTAAAAAATGAATCTTCTTGCTTTTCTCCACAACCGAAGCCAGTTCTTTCATCGGAAAAACCGTTGACACGCCACACAACGCAGCACGGTCGGCAATGGTTGGCTGTGGGCCCATCCACACAATATCGTCGATGGTATAATCATTTCCAAAAACAATCTCCTTGTCGTTATCAATATCGATTACCGCAGCCAGGCCCGGATGCTGAATTCCAAAATAATACAAAAAGGTGCTGTCTTGCCTGAAATGATAGGTGTTATCAGCATAATTCATCGATGATTCGTCGTTACCAAACAACAAAATCAATCCTTCCCCAACTTTCTCCTTTAGAACTTTTCTTCGTTTGATGTAAATCTCTTTCTGAAACATTTATGCAGTTTTTTATGAGAACGTGAATGTAATAAATTCTCAAATTCACACTATGACAAATGTTCGCATTGCTTTCACAATGATTATCGCGAAAAGTATTTTACATTTTCCAGTAGATATTTATTGTAAAAAAAGGAGCTGCATGACACAAAATTAAAAAGCTACGCAACCTTTAGTTCGCTTTGTCCATCTGTTAATTTAAACAAACGATAATGAGAGCTCATTCCTTTTTCGTTATTACCGCGGAGTTTACCTACACGGCAAATGCTACTTTTCACGATTCATACACTTCGCTGGAAGAAAATTCAAATACCGAAACGGTAAAGCCTCAAAGTTCTGAATCAGTTTATTTTGTTACACTCGATTGATACGGGATGGATTACTGCGGATCATTAGGTGCCATGTGGATTGAGAAACAACGAATTGTTGTTGATTATGAATCGGTAAAATTACTGGAAGTTTTTATTGACGGAATGATATCAGTTCCGTTTTCCTAACCATTTCGAATATAAAAAGAGCCTTACTTGTCTGTAAAGATCAATATAAGGCTCTTTTGCTTTTTTATACTGTTTCAGAAGATTATAGCATCCAGGTATAAGAAACCTGCTTTTGCCTTATCAGGCGGATTCTACTCTTTGGCTTAGCCCCAAGAGTAGACAGAAAACCCAAGGCTGCGCCCACTTCCCTCGGAAAAGCTACACGATGCCGGCTAAAATTCCTGAACTCGTCGTACCTCCTCAAACAGCAGTAATTTTTTACGCCGTCACCCCTTGTTTTCCGGCTCACCGGCCGATGCCGTGCTGCTATGTAGCTGACGTTACATCTATGGACGGCCTCTTTTGAGCTCGGAAATGCCTTCCTTGTGCTTCGTTTTTGGATCAAGGCAAAAATGAAGGCCGCAGGCAGGCAGAAAGCACAAAGTTTTGGCGTTCCTCTCAATTTGGAATCAACCACCTCCTAAGACTACTCCAAATTTTATTAATCTGTAAGGCTCTTTTACTTTTTATAAATCAACCACCTTAAAACTGGCTACATAAAAGTCTTTATCAACTTCTACTTTTCGTACTTTCTCATCGGAGTCGAAATATTGCCAGCGACCTGAAGGATTTAACCAGTGAGGCTCTCCATTGATGTATACTTTCAGTGGCAATTTAAAATTGTTGACACAATTTGCCCACCGAAATTGCAGCTTACCATCAATCATTGCATACTCAAAAGTCGGAATTCGTGTATCGCGCAAATACTGGTTAAAAAAGCCATTTAGATCAAGCCCGGTGTGTTCGATTAAATAACCTTCAATTTGCTCAGCTTTCACCGTTTGGTGATAGAACTCTTCGTTTAAACCACGAAGAATTCCACGCCATTTCTCATCGTCATCCACAACTTGTCTCAAGGTGTGCAACATGTTGGCTCCTTTGGGGTACATATCGCCCGATCCCGGGTAATTTACACCGTAAACCCCAATAACAGGGCGGTCGTTAAGAATACCCAGTCGGCTGCCCCGAATATATTCTGAGCCGGCTTTTTTACCCCAGAAATACTCCACAAAAAGGTTTTCCGAGTAATTGGTAAAACTTTCGTGAATCCACATATCGGCCTCATCCCAATTGGTAATGTTATTGGCAAACCACTCGTGCCCCGACTCATGAATAATGATAAAATCGAATTTAAATCCCCAGCCCGAATAGCTTATATCGCGGCCACCATAGCCATTCCGATAACCATTTCCGTAGGTCACCGAACTTTGGTGCTCCATGCCCGGATAGGGTACTTCCACCAGTTTGTATCCGTCTTCGTAAAACGGATAAGGTCCAAACCAGTGCTCAAAAGCTTCCAGCATCATTGGCGCCTGTTTAAAATGCTCTTTTGCCTTTTCCAGGTTTTGTTTCAGTACCCAGTAATCGCAATCCAAATCGCCCTTTTCGCCTTTAAAAACTTCGTGCCAGTGAGCATAATTCCCAATGTTAATGTTTACGCCATAGTTGTTTATCGGGTTGTTTACAAACCAGTGCGCCGTTTTTGTGCCATCAGCATTTTGCTCTACTCCGCGCAATCGTCCATTCGATACATCCATCAAATGATCCGGGAACGTAACGCTTATCAACATGCTGTCGGGCTCGTCGTACGGATGGTCTTTGCATGGCCACCACAAACTACCACCGTCGCCCTGGTTGGTATTTACAATAAAATCGTTACCATTCTCATCTTTCTGCCAGCTAATACCTCCATCCCACGGAGGTCTTTTACTTATCTTTGGTTTCCCTGAATACTCTACCAACAGTTCGTTAACATCATTTGGATGTTGCTCTTTCTCCAATGTCACAAACCAGGCATTGCCATCTCGTGTATAGTTGAGCGACTTGCCATTTTGAGAAATTCGGGAAATAGTCATTGGCGGCTGCAGGTCGATCTGCATCAGCTGATTCGATTCCAAAACCTTGTATTGAATAAGGTTGCTACCGGAAATTGTGCTGTCAGCCAGATCTACTTTTACATTCAAATGATAATAAGTGAGATCCCACCAAACTCTTTCGGGAGTGATACTTCCACGCAACGAATCCTGATGTGTAAAATTTGTTTTTTGTGCAGCTGCATTCAATCCCAAAACAACCAACAATGTTGCAATAAATAATCTATGTCTCATCAAACTACAATTTAGAAATCCGTGTTATTGAATTGCTTTGTTGTATGCCTCTGCTCCGCCAACAACCGGAATTTCGATGCTGGTTCCATTCAAATCAACCGTTAATTCGGTTCCGGGTTTTGGATGAAGCGTAAAATCTTTATCACTTGAAATAATCATCAATCCAATCTGCTGCCCGGCTTTAATCACCTGATCATCGGGTTGCAGTTCGAATGTCATTTCGTAGAATTTCCCCGGTTTTAAAGGCTCACTTTCACGCAATGATTTATAGTTCTGCAAATCGGCCCAACCACGGGTGATCAGATTATCAGTAATTTTTGGGCGGCGCCATTGTGAATTGTTCCAGGGTAACGAAACCAGGTAAACCGAAAGGTTGACTGCCGGTTTGTTACTGGCCGCTTTTATCGTAATTTTTGGTTTTCCCGAAATATGTAAGTCTTCCTTCAATTCCGGACTAACATATATTAACCGGTGCCCGGTAATTTCGGCCTGTGCCAACGCCTCGCTCGAAAATGAATAGTTGTCGACCAATGTTTCTTCCGGTTGTTTCGTTGGTTTTTCGATAACAAGGGCACCTTTCTCCGGCGCTCCCGAAGCTAGAAAGAAAGTTACCGGTTTGGCATCAGGATTTGGATAATCAGCATAAGAAGTAGGGTGATCGTGATCAGCGTCTTCGCGCACAATCCATGCTTTTGGATCGTTTTCCACACCATTTTCGATACCAAATAAATAGCGCGTAAACCAACGGTTCATCATACTAAGTGGTGGTGGTCCACCGTGACCATCCTGGTGGTAATAAATCTGGCAGGGAATACCTTTTGCTTTCGCTGCTTCGTAAATACGCAAACTATGCTCGGGCACCACATTCCAGTCGTTAAAACCATGCGACATCAACATGGCAGCTTTCATCGGCTCCATATCATTCAGGTAATCGCGGCCGGCCCAAAAATCGTTGTAGTCGCCGGTAACACGATCTTGTCCGTTTTTCATTTCATCATCACGAATATGCTCACGTGCATAAGCTCTTTTATCGAGGTCGCCACTGTGAATAAAATCAAAAAGCACATCTACATCCTCGCCCAAATAACCACCGGGAGAGCGCACCAAACCGTTCGAGCGGTAATAATGATAATACGAGGTGTTGGGAGCAATCGGAATAATAGCTTCCAGTCCTTCAACACCGGTAGTTGCGGCGGCCAAAGGCAAAGTTCCTTCATACGAAGTTCCGGTCATTCCCACTTTTCCTGTACACCAGTAAGCTTCAACTTCCTCATTTCCCCGTCGTGTTTTGTAGCCTTTTGCGCGTCCGCAAAGCCAATCGATTACAGCTTTTGGAGCCAGCGATTCATTGTCGCCACCAACTGTTGGTGAGCCATCAGACAATCCGGTTCCCGGAGACGACGAATGCACCACAACAAAACCACGGGGAACCCAGGTTTTTATCTGGGCCTTCGAAATAATCGGCCTTTCTCCACGGCGCTGAATTTCGGGAGGATGCACGTGTTGTTTTGGCTTTTCACCCAATTCCTGTTTAACATCCCAAAAGAACTCAGGATTGTTTCCGGCAACACCGGCAAAATACGGGCTTGAGTTATAAATAACAGGAAGTTTTAACCCTTCACTTTCGGTTTGCCGCGGACGTGTAACATCAACATGCATACGATCCAACAGGCCATCCCCATCCGAATCAAATTCGGTTTCCACCCACAGGTCTTCGCGAATCCAGTAATCCGGATCTTCAAACGCCTTTACAATTTGTGCCTCTCCATCTTTAAAAAAAGGCTTTGCCGGTTCGTTTTGTTGTGCACGGCTATCAACCACCCACAACTGAACAAGCACCAAACAGACAACACTCAAACTCAGCTTTTTAATAATCTTCATTCGTTCAAAATTTTTACACAGTCCTTAACCAGCGATATAAAAAATTGGCCCCGGACTGTTTATATTACAGTTTTTTTTATGATTTCCCTTTAAAAAAAAGGGGTGCTTAGCTTATTTTTTTGAAAAGCTAAATATAGCCACACTCAACTTTTATATGATGACGAATGACAGACTTTGTTAATTATTTGTAAGGAATTAAAGCGTAATTCGTCCTTTTCTTAATTTAAAGAGTTTTTTGTATTTTATTTACATCAACTATTAACACGACAGCTATGAGACAAATCGTTTGCCCCATATCGCAAGATGTGGTGGATGAAAAAATTACCCGAATAAACGCACTGATTGGAATTCTGCTGATTGTAACAGCTTTTGTGATGAATTCGTCAATTTTTTTGATTGTGTTGATGGCCGACTTTTTTATGCGCGCTTTTACCCAGATAAAGCATAGCCTGATTAGCTATGTTAGTCATCGTTTGTCGAATGCACTTAACTTAAAAGAGAAACCAATAGCAAAAGCACCAAAGATTTTTGCTGCCAGACTTGGTTTCGTAATGTCGCTTATAATTGTTGGCTTGTTTTTAGCCCAACTACCTACTGCCGCGATGATTGTTGCCGGCATGCTGGTATTTTTTGCATCGCTCGAATTTGCATTGGGTCTTTGTATGGGCTGCATTATATACACTTATATCGTACTACCATTTTATAAATAATTCTACTTAATACAATTTTTCAGTTTTAAGGCTTCTGTCAACAGACAGTGGCCTTTTTTATTTCGTCATCTCCGAAAAACTAAATATTGAATACCTGTTGAATTAATATTCCCCCCACGAGCTTGTACAAAATAATTATACTATTTTCGATCCTCAATCTTAAACCATAGCAACCGCCGATGATAAAAACAAAAAATAAAGTCGCCAATCCGGCAATGTGGGTTCCAACGGCCTATTTTGCAATGGGGCTACCTTTTATGGTGCTGGCACAGTCAACGGCTATCATGTATAAAAACATGGGGATCTCCGATTCCAAGATCGCCTTCTGGACCTCGCTGATTATGCTTCCGTGGACCTTAAAACCACTGTGGAGCCCGGTTTTGGAGATGTTCAAATCGAAGAAGTTTTTTGTTGTAACCAGTCAGTTTATTACGGCAATAACTTTTGCATTAATTGCTTTTGCGCTTCCCCTACCCAACTTTTTTGCCTACACCATTGCTTTGCTTGGAGTTATTGGATTTAGCGGGGCCACCACCGACATTGCAACCGACGGCGTTTATCTCAGTGTCCTCTCATCAAAAGATCAGGCAAAATATATTGGCTGGCAGGGGGCTTCGTATAACGTTGGTAAATTCCTGGCCTATGGTGGTTTTGTTACTATAGCCGGAATTCTGGAAAAACAGCTGGGCGTGGTAAATGCCTGGGTAGCAGTTATGCTTGGAATTGGCGGCGTAATGAGTTTGGTAGGTCTTTATCACTCACGTATGTTGCCTGGCGGCGAAGCCTCAACATCAGAAGTAAAAAGCCTGAAAGAAGGGTTTGACACACTCTTGGATGTGCTAAGAACATTTTTTGAGAAAAAATACATTTTCTGGTACATTGCTTTTATTGTGTTGTACCGTTTTGCCGAAGGATTTGCCATAAAAATTGCGCCGTTGTTTTTTAAAGCTGCCGTTGCTGATGGCGGATTGGGATTAACAACCACCGAAATTGGCGTGATATACGGAACCTTTGGTACTGCAGCGTTTGTTGCAGGTTCGATACTTGCAGGCTATTTTATTGCGCGTCGCGGATTAAAAAGAGCACTGTTAATTCTGGTAAGTACCTTTAATATTCCTTTTCTGGTGTATGCTTTGCTGGCCCATTATCAACCATCGAGCCTGTACATGATAGGCGGTGCCGTAGTTCTCGAATACTTTGGCTATGGTTTTGGTTTTGTTGGGCTGATGCTGTTTATGATGCAGCAGGTTGCTCCCGGAAAATACAAAATGGCACATTATGCTTTTGCCACCGGAATTATGAATCTTGGGTTTATGGTGCCCTCGATGCTAAGTGGTTATTTTAGTGATTGGCTGGGCTACAAATTGTTTTTTGCCTGGGTGTTGGTAGCTACCATTCCAATATTTATTGCTGCACGATTTGTGCCTTTCGGGCACCCCGAGCATGTGGATGAAGAAACAAAAGAAACAGATAAAAATGACTAAAAAAATAAACATACCTTTTGAAGAACGCCCGCAAGGTTGCGCCGACGTAATGTGGCGCTATTCGCAAAATCCGGTAATTGGCCGGTACGAAATTCCAACATCAAACAGTATTTTTAACAGTGCTGTTGTTCCTTTTGAGGATGGTTTTGCCGGCGTTTTTCGCTGCGACAACAAAGCTGTGCAGATGAATATTTTTGCCGGTTTTAGTAAAGACGGGATCAATTGGGAGATCAATCACGACCCAATTGAAATGGTTGCCGGAAATACCGAAATGATCGAGTCGGATTATAAATACGACCCGCGAGTTACCTGGATTGAAGACCGCTACTGGGTAACCTGGTGTAACGGCTACCACGGACCAACAATCGGGATTGCCTACACTTTCGATTTTAAAACCTTTCACCAGTGCGAAAACGCCTTTTTGCCTTTTAACCGAAACGGGGTGCTTTTCCCTGGAAAAATTAATGGGAAATATGCCATGCTGAGTCGCCCGAGCGATAATGGACATACACCGTTTGGCGATATTTACATTAGTTACAGCCCCGATATGAAATACTGGGGCGAACACCGCTGTGTAATGAAAGTAACTCCTTTTGAACAGAGTGCATGGCAGTGTACAAAAATTGGTGCCGGATCGGTTCCGATTAAAACTGAAGAAGGCTGGCTGGAGTTCTATCACGGTGTAATTAACACCTGCAACGGATTCCGCTACTCAATGGGTGCTGCGATTCTTGATTTGGAAGATCCATCAAAAGTGTTGTACCGCACACAGCCTTATTTACTCGCTCCTACAGCGCCTTACGAACTAGCCGGTGATGTGCCGAATGTAGTATTCCCTTGCGCCGCACTTAGCGATGGTGAAAAAATTGCGGTTTATTACGGTGCTGCCGATACGGTTGTGGGAATGGCTTTTGCTTACCAACAGGAATTGATTGCTTTTATTAAGGAAAATTCGATATAAAAAAGAAGTTCACGCAAAGACGCAGAAATTACGCGAAGTACGCTGAGAAAAAATGTGAATAGTGATACTCTCACCTGAATTGAGTGTATCACTATTTCCGGGAATTACCTTTAAAACGTTTTTCTTTTATAAAATATACGTTGCTGAAATCGGGTACTGCAACCGGCATGTTCCAGTAATTACCTGAAGGTTTTACAACCGGCATATTATCACCCAAAGCCATAAATACATCCGTCGTTGATTTCAGATATGAATTATCAATCGTGCTTTCTGATTTATCATCGAAAACCAAGGATTTGGTTAAAGGGGTATCTAATTTCAACTGAGGTGAGATGGTTAAATAATCGGGGTGCTGCTGTTTGTGAAAATTATCAAATTCAATACGCGGAAGCGGTTTTATAGCATACTCATTTTGACTGAATGAAGTAAAACTCAAACAACAAACAAACATGAAAAAAACAATTGTCTTCATAACTCTAAATTTGTTTTAGCAAGTTAATAAAGTGCACTTTAATTAGCTAAGCAATTGCGGTTTTTAACATTTTTAGCACCTCATCCTTTCGTCGTCTTGATATCAAAATCCGGTCGCCATTCGAAAGTTCAAGTGTTCCTCCATCGGTTTTCGAATACGCCACTACATGTTTTAAATTTGCGAGATGTGATGTGTGTGTTCGTACAAAAGAAAACCCTATTCCCCTTTTATCGCCGCCAAAACCAAAGGTGTTAAATCCTCACTTTCGGGCGAGATATAGGCCACGTTCCCGGCACTTACATCAAGCACATAGGTAAAATTTTGTGCCCCGGCAATGTTGCTGATTTCCTGATTAATCTCCTTATAAATGGGCTGTATGAGTTCCATGTTGCGGTTTTGCAACTGTTGCTGTGCGGTTTGGTTGTATGCTTGTATTTTTTGCGACTGCTCCAAAATTTCCTTTTGTCGGGTTTGTTTTACAAAATCGGAATACGTGCTGCTTTCGGCTTCAAATTTTTCAATGGCAGCTTCATGTTCGGCAACCATTTCATCGTAAATCTCCTGCATATCTTTTGATTCCTTTTCGATAACTGTTTGAAGACTATCAAGCATCGGGTGTTTTTGCACCAGCTCCTGAATATTTACATGTCCTATTTTTAAAGGGTTTTGTGCGTTTACAACTGCAGCACTACAAAGGATAACCGCCGTAGCTAAAAGAAATTTTATTTTCATCTCATTAAAATTGTTTAGTTCATTTGTATTCGATGTAACTCCCAATGAATTTTAATTCTTCTTGTTTTTGAATTTGAAGAATAAAAATTCATGTTCGTTTCATAGTTTATAATTTAAGATTTTGAGCAAAGATGATGTAATTATTGCCCCAATACAGCTAAAAGAAGTTAAACCTGCCTGTATTAATCGTTAACAAACTCAAAGGAGCCAGAGCTTATTCTTAAATTATGTTTCTAATCTTAAAATTTGTGCACAAAAAAGGGCGGAAAACCGCCCTTCAAAATTCTTTATGTGGTAAAAAACTTATTCCGTTGGTTTTTCAAACAGGCTGTCATCAATTGGCTCATCAATTTTTATTTCTTCCATCACCACCGATTGTTTGCCCATTGACATATCCATTTCTATTTTGGTTGCCATTTTAATTCCTTTAATATCTTTGTATTCCAGCATTTTTGTTACCACATCCATACTCTGTCCCATGGCTTCAACTCTCGATTCAACTTTTGAAACCATATAGTCGTCAGCATTAATATAGTAAGTCTGAACAACACCGTCCTTATCAGTCAGTTTCAGCTTGTATGCTTCAGCGCCATCAACATCAACTTTGCCCAGCATTTCAATGTTACTGCCTTTTGCTTTGTAGTTGTACAGTGCTCCTTCCATATCGGCTTGCCCCATTGCTTGTTTTAACTGTGCTCCTTCCAGTTCCTGAACTCCGGCTCCCGCCATTGGATTAATCATCCATCCATTTTCGCCATCAAAAGCACTGGTGGTTTTTTGCCCCATCATGTCAATGTCGACACGAAATTTGTTGGGTTTTTTTACTTTAATTTCCATGGGCATTTCCATTCCCATTACACTAACTTTTGCTTTTACGTTGAATGTTTTTACATCGGCTATTTTATCCAAACCGTTGGCTTTGTAATAACTATTCAATACTTTGTCGAGTGATTGTGCTTGTGTGCTGATTAATGCAAAAAGCATTACGGCGGTTAATAAAAAGGTACGTTTCATTCGTTTTTGATTTTAAATTTTTAATGGTAACTCATGGAACTCGCGTTAAACTACTCACTCTTCAAAAGATGTGAATCGTAAGCTCGTTTCATTTTGATTATGTTTTGTAAAATTAAGTGCCAAGAATTAGTACCACTAAAATACAAATATTACACTCGGAATCAAATTGGGGTATTAAAAATAAATTTCGGCGATTATATTGGCATAATCCACACCTCTTTCAATCAGCATATCACGCACTTCCACAACCATTAGCGCTTTTCCGCAGAGGTAATATTTTACATCAGGCAAATCGGTCAGTCCCTCCAGATAATTGGTAACCCGCCCCGGAAAAACATCGCACGATTGTTCCTGCGAGCAGCATCGAACATAATTTTTTCCCATCGACCACTCCAGTTCATCCTCGAAATAAAACTGATTTAAATGCCTCACTCCGTGCATTAAGGTTTTATTCTCCGACATGCCCGACCGGTACATGGCATAAAAAGGAGCAATACCGGTTCCGGTAGCTATCCACCAGGCCGGCTCGTTTGTTCCCAGAAAACTTCCGTAGGGTTCCGACACGAATAAAGTATCTCCCGGAATCATGGCTGCCATTTTAGGGGTTAAAAAACCATCGTCTTTAATGTTGAAAAGAATGCTGATTTCATCTTCCTGGTTTCCACTGCAAATGCTGTAAATACGCGGAGGATGATCGGTGTCGACTCCGATTTTCACCACTTGCCCGGGCAAAAATTCAGCATTTCGCTGAAACGATATCACATGCACACCAGGCGATATCTCTTCGTTATTGGTTATTACCTGCTTAACTAATTGAGGTTCTTTTTTTGTTTTTGCTGACATTTATATTCGAATAGAAAAAACTACAGCATCGTAACAAACCTTACAACTAATTGTTTCGGAAGGTGAAAGTTACGATAAGCGGATCATCTACACCGGTAAGCATATTATTTACCCGGTAGTACACATCCAGACTTCCGGTATTTGCCACCTCATCCGAATTGCCACTTAAACTCAACGCCGAAACATGATGCGCTTTTAGTGTAATCGTTTCCGGAGCATCAAAACCCACACCGGGCTGAACGAGCTCCAGTTCGTAATCTACATCTGAATTATTGGTGATTTTTACCACCTTCGATTCTTTGTTTTTTAGTTTTAGTGGCGTGTTTTTATATTCCAACGACTCGAAGAAAAGTGGCTCCAGAAACTCGGATCGGCCTGCGATGGTATTGTCAAAATAAACGGCAGTTCGCCCGTCGAACAATGCTTCTTTAATTCCACCAATGGTGCGGCTTTTGGCAAAAACAAGTGTCAGTGGCCGGTGTCCGTCGTTGACATCCATTGGCCCATGCACATCCGAATTTCCCAGCATGGTCAGGTTTTTTTCGTTGGCCCAATCCATAGCTTCCGGGCAAAACTCCCAGTTATAAACTTCAATTCCGTGCAACATATCATTCTCGAAAAAGTAGGAATGTTCGTCCCACCACAAAACCGAGTCGGGTTGCTGTGCATCCCAGCACGGGTGATTCCACATAAGAAAAGCACCCTGATCACGCGCCTCTTTTACCGCGTCCTGCACATCTTCCAGTTCCAGTAAATTCGCGTTGGTTATAAACAATGCATTCAAGTGCCCGGGCGGCATGCTGCGTGTAATCTCAGCTCCTTTAATCAGTAAAATTTCTGATTGATCGGCCAATGGTTTTGCCAAATCGTACGAACGGTTGTGATCGGCCACCACATCAATCGAATGCGGACGATATTCGATATGATCGGTAATTGAAATGGCATCCAAACCTTCGTTCCAGGCCTCTTCTATGCGAACGGTTGGCCAAACAGTACCATCAGAAAATACGGTGTGCATGTGCAAATCGCACTTCAGTGTTTGGTAACCATTAATATTCGGAATATTAATTATTCGTCGTGCCTGTGCATAAAGTATCCCGCTGCTAACTACGAGTAATACAATAATAAACCCAAATCTTTTCATCATGCCGGAAGATTTTATGTAAATATATCCGATTGTAAATATCACCGAAAGTAATTAACATTAGAATATTATCATATTAATTTTTTATGAATTGTAAATGAATGGTTAAATTTAGAAGAATTAACATATTCTTTTTAATATTTTTAAAAAGAAGCTTGTTTCATATTTAAAATATTCTGATTTTTGCAACCACAGTTATGGAAAAACTATTTAAAACCACAGGAAATCAAAGTCAGGCAGTTGAGCAAAAAAAAATTGCCCAGAAAAAACAGATTCTTCGTTCAATCTATTTTAACGGCCCGCTTTCAAATTCCGACCTTGCCCGCCAAATTAAATTAAGTACACCAAAGATTAACAGCTTATTACTCGAGCTAATCGAAGACCAACTGGTAACCGAGTTGGGACGTGGCGATTCGAGTGGTGGCCGGCGCCCCAATATTTACGGACTTGTTGAAAACGGTTTTTACGTGGTTGGAATTACCATAAATGTAGCCCGCACGATTATTTCCATTTTCAACAGCTGCAACCAGGAGGTTAGTGGCCCGCATTATTTCCCGATAAAAATGTCGTCGGACATTAACATTTTTAACCAGGTAAATGCCGAGCTTGAAAAAGTTATCAAAGACAGTAATATCGACCGCGAAAAGATTTTGGTGGCCGGACTTGAATTGCCGGGTTTGATCAACCAAAAAGAAGGCATTAACCAAACCTATTTCCCGGAAGAAAAAGACCTGTTTTCGAAACTGCAAAATATATTCGGAATACCGGTTTTTATTAGCCACGATGCCAAATTGCGCACCTTTGCCGAACAATATTTTGGACTGGCAAAAGGCAAGAAAAACGTGCTAATGTTGCAAGCCGACTGGGGTTTGGGACTTGGTATTATTATTAACGGGAAACTGTATACCGGAAAATCGGGCTACTCGGGCGAATTCGGACACATACCATTGGCCGATAACGGCGTACTTTGTGTGTGTGGGAAACAAGGCTGTTTAGAAACCATTGTTTCCGCCAACGCCATTGCACGTCAGGCACGCGAAGGAATTGAACAAGGCCATTCTTCGTTGATAAAAGAACTGGTAAAAGACGATTTAAGTAAAATAGATATTTCAACAGTTATTCAGGCTGCCAACTCCGGCGACCAGTTTGCCATTTCACTATTCTCTGAAGTAGGAAAATGGCTGGGACGAGGGATGGCCTACCTGATTCAGATTTTTAATCCTGAGTTGATCATTATCGGTGGACAAGTTGCTGTGGCCAGTCAGTTTATTCTGGCGCCAATACAACAGGCCATTCATACATTTAGTAACCGCGACATAAGCAACGAAACCCAAATTCTGTTTTCGGAACTTGGAACCAAAGCCGGAACGATGGGGGCTGCAGCTTATGCGCTGGAGAGAATTTCAAAAAAATAAAATATGACAGTCAATTTTACAAAGGTTGAAGAAGCATTTTTCGAAGAAACAAAGTCAAAGAAAATTTCGACTAGAATTCCTTATATCACTACAGAAAGTTTCCCAAAACTGGGGCTGCTTTCGGCATTAAGTTTTTTAGAGTGGGCAAGTAAAACTCCGAATGGAGTAGTAAGTTTACCAACAGGAAAAACAGCACAGTATTTTCTGGATTTTACCCACCTTTTACTTGATAACTGGAATAACAAGAAAGGAAAAGACTTTTTGGAGAAATATGGTTTAGCCGATGTAAAAAAGCCTGATCTGAGCGAACTCTCCTTTGTACAAATGGGTGAGTTTTTCCCTATTAACCCGGAGCAACACAACAGCCTTTACAACTACGCACAAAAGCAATATATTGAAGGTTTAGGCTTTAAAAAAGAAAATGCCCTGCTTATTAATTCAGAAGAAATTAAACTGGCAGAAGGCAAACATTATTCCGAGATCTTCCCGGATTTTAAGATCGACCTCTCGTTGCGTTACCGCGAAGCAAAAACACACCAGGAGCAATTGCAAAAAGAATCGATTTTTAATATCGATAACTGGTGTACAGCCTACGAAAATAAAATTCGTGAAAAAGGCGGAATCGGATTCTTTCTCAGCGGTATTGGCCCTGATGGACTGATCGCTTTCAATACACGTGGATCTGATCATTTTTCATCAACACGTTTAACCGAAACAAACTTTGAAACGCAAGCCATAACTGCGGCTGATTTGGGTGGAATTGAGGTATCGAAAAACCGCCTGGTTGTTACCATTGGTTTGGGTACACTTACATTTAATCCCGATAACAAAGCTGTCGTTTATGCAGCCGGTGAAGCCATTGCCGACACCATAAAAGCGTCGCTGGAAAAAGAACCTTCGGTAACATATCCTGCAACGGCACTGCAAAAACTCAAAAATGCCCGTTTTTACCTTACTGAAGGTGCAGCGGTTGCTCTTGAAGACAGCATTGATAGCTATTACACTTGCACACCATGGAACCACCAGAAAACAGAAAGAGCGGTAATTGAGCTCTGCAAAAAAATAAACAAGTTCGGTTCGAAACTGGATTTAGAAGACCTGAAAGCCGACAAATACTGTAGAATGATTCCTGATCTGAATGAAAACACAGTTCAGTCGGTTATTGATTCAATTTTGGCGAAACTGCAAAAAGGAATGCAAAAAGAGGTGAACCAGGTGTATTACCACACCGGTCCGCACCACGACGATATTATGCTTGGCATTATGCCATCAACTAACCGCCAGTCGCGCGATGCAAGCAATGAATTGCATTTTTCGGTAGCAACTTCGGGATTTACGGCGGTTACAAACACCTTTTTGTACGACCTGCTGGTTGACACCAAAGACCTGATCAACCAGAGCAAAATTGAAATGATCAACTTCCCCGACTTCTTTAAGGACGGGCACAAATACAAGTGGGACAAGGACATTTACCACTACCTCGACAACATTGCAGCACAGGATGAAGAAGAAAAACGCCGAGGAGTTTGCCATCGTGTGGTGCGTGCACTAGTTTTAATATGGGGAATTAAAAACGAAGAAGAACTTCGTGAAACGATTTTTGAGATTCTTACCAGCCTGAGAAATACTTACGATGGTGGAAAAAATCCACCGAAAATTCAGAAGCTGAAAGGAATGATCCGTGAGTTTGAAGAAGAACTGGTTTGGGCGCACTATGGTATTATGGTGAAAAATGTTCACCATCTGCGTTTGGGCTTTTACTCGGGCGAATCGAACTACGACAAAGACATCCTTCCAATTCTGGAAGACTTCAGAAAATACAAGCCAACAGTTATTAGTTTGGCAATGGATCCGCAGGGAAGCGGTCCCGATACGCACTACAAAGTGCTGATGGCAATTGCAAAAGCTGTTGAAGACTGGAGCAAAGAAGAAGACCTGAGCAATCTGCGAATTGTTGGCTACCGTAATGTGTGGTTTAAATACAACCCCTGGGATGTTGAAGTGATCGTTCCGGTATCGTTGAACTCGCTGGCCACACTGGGTAAATCATTCTCGGAGTGTTACATTACACAGGTTAATGCTTCGTTCCCGAGTTACCAGTTGGATGGAAAATTCAGCGACCTCACACAACGCGTTTGGTTCGATCAGCATAAACAAATACAGCTGCTGTTGGGTAAAAACTTCTTTTACCAAAACGAATCGCCGCTGCTTCGCGCTACTCACGGTGTAATTTACCACCGCGAACTAACGGTTGAGCAATTCCTTGAAGAAGCCCAGAAACTGGGAAAAGCAATGGAAAATATACTTTAAGAACCAGAAAAAACAAATAATAATAAACAGATGAAACTAGTAATTCATAATAACTACGATGAACTAAGCATTTGGGCTGCCAACCATATTGCCGAAAGAATTAGCGACTTTGAACCATCGGCAGAAAAACCATTTGTGCTGGGTCTACCAACCGGATCAACGCCGCTGGGAACTTACAAAGCACTGATAGACTTATACAAACAAGGAAAAGTATCGTTTAAAAACGTGGTTACTTTTAACATGGACGAGTATGTTGGTATTGCTGAAGATCATCCGGAAAGCTATCACAGTTTTATGTTCGAGAACTTTTTTAAACACATCGATATTCCAAAGGAAAACATCAACATACTTGACGGAAACGCCACTGACCTTGACGCAGAATGCGAGCGTTACGAAGCCAAGATAGAATCGTACGGAGGCATTGAGTTGTTTATGGGCGGAATGGGCGCCGATGGTCACCTGGCATTTAATATTCCGGGATCGTCGATTCAGTCGCGCACCCGTTTGGTAGATCTGAATTACGACACGATAGTTGCCAACTCGCGTTTCTTCGATAACGATTTAAAGCAGGTACCAAAACAGGCTTTAACGGTTGGTGTGCAAACAGTACTCGACTCGAATGAAGTGTTGGTTTTGGTAAACGGATACAAAAAAGCCCGCGCACTGCAAAATGTAGTGGAAAACGGAATCAACCACATGTGGACATTATCGGCACTGCAAATGCACCCGAATGGTATAATTGTTTGCGACGAAGATGCGACAATGGAACTAAAAGTAGGAACGGTAAAGTATTTTAAAGAATCAGTTTAAACCAACTGGATTTTAATAAAAACTACTGCCCGCCTGTTAATTCAGAGCGGGTAGTTGTATTATATTTCTCTGTGGATAGTTTCTAAAATTCACTATTCTAATCATCTGTTGATCTTTTTCGCACGGGCTTAATAACCACCTCTTGTTCGCACCGCGGGCAAATATAAATTTCGCATCCGGTGCAGGCAAAACAATTGCTACAAGTCCTTGAAACATCGAGATTCGAGAACTGAAAATTACAGTTTAAACAGGTGTATATTTTCTCCCTTTTCGGCGCAAACATCACACGAATAATTTAACCAAACGAAGTATCCCGAAAATAATAACCAGCGTAAAAATGATAGCGGCTCCCGAGGGAATATTCAGGAAATAAGAAATAAACAAACCGGCTATTGTGCCCACAAAAGCAAATAACGACGAATACACCAGCAGGCGTTTAAAATCGTTGGTGTATAAATTGGCAGTTGCCTGCGGTATGGTCAGCAACGACAAAATAAGAATGATACCCACTACCCTTATATTCAACACAACGGTTAGCGCAATAAGCACGATTATGAGGTAGTTGAACAAGGCCACCGGCAAACCTGCAGTGCGCGCAAACTCTTCGTCGAAAGCGATGTAAAGGATTTTACGTAAAAATACGGCAAAGAAAACCACGATAACCAGGTTGAGCATAAACATCCACCAAAGCTCAGAAGAGGTTACGGTAAGAATATTTCCGAACAGGTAACTCATCAGGTTTGGTGTGTATCCGGGAGTGAGGAAAACAAATATAATTCCCAGTGCCATTCCCAGCGACCACCAAATTGCAATGGATGAATCCTCCCTTATTTCTGCTACTTTGGTAAAAAACTGAATGCCCAAAGCCGACAAAACAGCAAAAAGCACAGCTCCCAACAATGGATTAAAGCCGAGAAAAAAAGCTAGTCCTATACCGCCAAACGACGCGTGTGTTATTCCGCCACTAATAAATACAATACGCCTCGAAACAATGTATGCCCCAATTATCCCACATGAGATACTGGCAAACACTGCAGCCAAAAAAGCTTTCTGAAAAAATTCGTATGAAAATAATTCTATTATCGCGTTCATATTAATGATGATGGTGCTTTAAAACGGTATGCGGAATTTCGCCATGTGAAATGATTTGAATCGGGCAATTATAATTGGCCAGTTGTTCCTGCGAAATTACATTACTTGCATGATAATGCAGGTACTTATTTACACAAGCAATAGATTTTACGCAGCTGGTAATAGTGCCCACATCGTGCGAAACCAAAAGAATAGCAAGCTCTTCATTTAGCTTCTCCAACTTTTCGTAAAGCTCGCCTTCAAAACGGTTATCCACAAAAGTATCCGGCTCGTCGAGAATAAGAAGTTTCGGATCGCTTAACAAGGCCCGACATAAAAACACACGTTGCATTTGCCCGCCCGACAGCTCGCCAATGGCTTTATTTCGAATACCGGCAACACCCATTTCTTCCAGCAGTGCTTCCGCTTTATCTTTTGCTACGCTTTTTGCGTTTTGGCGATTTTGCATTATACCGCCCGAAAGTACCACATCAAAAACAGTGATCGGGAATTTCCGGTCGATATGCCGTACCTGTGGTAAATAACCAATTGGTTTTTTCCGGCCGCTCATTTCTTTTGAGAAATGAATTTTCCCCGATTCCGGTTTCTTCAATCCCAAAATGGCTTTCAACAAGGTTGTTTTACCTCCTCCATTGGGGCCAATAACTCCCAGAAAATCGTTCTCAAAAATTTCGAGATCTACGTTTTCCAGCACCGGCACTTTATCGTAAGCAACCGTCAGATTTTCTATTTTAATTAACGGATCCATTAAAAATTGTCAATCAGAATTTGAGTCATTGTTCTTAGGTTTTCTTCCCACTCCGGATTAAGTGGCCATACCTGTATGATTTTACCTCCAATTTCATCGGCAAAAACACGGGCATGATCACGATCGAATTCACTTTGAATGTAAACAACTTTTATGCCTTCTGATTTGGCCATGTCAACCACTTTGCGCAATTGTTGCGGTGTTGGCTCTTTTCCCCCGGTTTCAAGCGAGTACTGATCCAAACCATATTCGCGGGCATAATACGAAAGACTCGGGTGAAAAACGATAAACTTTCGCCCGGCGTAATCTTTCAACTGATTCTTAAGATCAATATTTAACTGATCGCATTCTTTCACAAAACGCATGTAATTGGCCTTGTAGTCGCCTGCTTTTTCGGGTTTTAGCGCCGAGAGTTCGTCGAGAATTACCTTTGCCATTTGTTTTACCATAACCGGCGACAGCCACACATGCGGGTCAACACCATCGATATGCACATGGTCGCCGTGTTGTTCCATTTTGTCGGCAATCAAATCCAGTCCTTCCGAAATGTTAACCACCTTCATTTTGGTGTTGGCCTGCTCAATTTTATCCGCCCACGAGTGTTCGAAACCTATGTAACCAATACGAAACCAAACGGCCGAACGTGTAATATCTTTCAACTGCGAGGGTAAAAGTGTATATGCTGCCGGGCTCGATCCTGGCGGGATAAGCAGGTTTACTTCAAAGTCGTCGCCCGCAATTTTTTCAACAAATGTTTTTTGGGGTAAAATACTCACGGTCACAACGTCGGCACCGGCACTTTTTTCTGCTTTCTTTTGGTTCCCGCACGATGCAAACAAAGTAGCCACAACCAATAAAAGTAATATTCTCTTCATCAATGTTTTTTTTAGTGTTTCATCTTAACAATGTTCCACAAATTTAGTTTTATGTTTTGGAATAAATAAATTGAACTCAGCTTAATGCTTTTTAACCCGCTATTCTTTTGGTGGAACGGGGTCGTAACCATGCGTTCCCCAAGGGTGACATTTTGAAAGGCGCCTGACTGTCAGCACAAATCCTTTAAACGGACCGTGAATTTTTATCGCCTTTACAGCATACTCCGAACACGTGGGAATATGCCGGCACGATGCAGGAGTAAGTGGCGAAATTCCATATTTGTAAATATAAATCGGAATTAAAAGTATCCACCCTAAAAATTTCAAAATTGCCTTTCCAATTGCTTTCATAATATCAGGCAACAAATGTACGATTAAAATTTATCGTGGTTTTGTGATGTGCATTTCCCATTCCTCTTAAAAAACGTTAAAGCTTAACTGAATTCAAAATAAATAGCCATAAACCACGGTACGTTTCTCTGTCAATTGCATAATATTTTTAATTTTGCTAATACACAGAATATACAGATAAAATCTAAATTAATAAGCTTAATAAAAAATGAAGAAAGTAGCAATTGGAGTTGATATTGGCGGAACAAATACTGCCATTGGCGTAGTTGACGCTGAAGGACATGTGATGGTTAAAGACAATATTTCTACACCATCGCATGGCGATATCGACCAATACATCTCAGATTTGGCAGCTGCCATTAAAGAACTGATTAAATCAGTTAAGTTATTGAATGAAAATTTAGAAGTTTTTGGAATAGGAATTGGCGCTCCAAATGGGAATTACTACAGTGGAACAATTGAATATGCACCAAACCTTTCGTTTAAAGGAGTGGTTCGTTTGGTAGAACTACTTCGTGCACACTTCCCTGACATGGAGGCACTTGCACTAACAAACGACGCAAATGCAGCAGCCATCGGCGAAATGATTTACGGTGGTGCCAAAGACATGCAAAACTTTGTAATGTTCACGTTGGGAACCGGCGTTGGTAGCGGAATTGTTGTAAACGGTGATCTGGTTTACGGGCACGATGGTTTTGCCGGCGAGTGCGGTCACACTACACTAATTCCCGGCGGACGTTTGTGCGGATGTACTGCGCTGGGCCACTTAGAGGCATATTGCTCGGCACCCGGAATGAAACGTACTGCTTTTGAAATTATGGTTCAGAAAAATGCCACTGATAGTTTACTGGCCGATAAATCGTTTAATGAGCTCGACTCGAAAATGATTTACGACGCTGCTGAAAAAGGCGATAAAGTTGCATTAGAAGTTTTTGAGAAAACCGGTGCGTGGCTCGGACAAGGTTTGGCGGATACCGTTCACCACCTGAGCCCTCAGGCAGTATTCCTGTTTGGAGGACCAACCGCTGCCGGCGATTATATTTTTGAGCCAACAAAAAAACACATGGAAAAACACTTACTCCCTATCTTTAAAGATAAGATCAAGATTCTTCCATCGGAATTGAAGCCTGGCGACGCTGCTATTGTTGGAGCGAGCGCACTGGCCTGGAAAGAGCTGGAAAAATAAAAAGCATATCCTTATAAAATCAGAAGCGGACCATTATGGTCCGCTTTTTTTATGCTTTAAATCTTCATTCGGAATTGTATCTTTAAGCAATGATACGATTCGTCCATATCCTTCTTTTTTTCTGTCTCGTCCTAAATGTTATTGCCCAGGAGAATGAACTTTTCATTTCAGACAAAATAGCTCTGGAAGAAAGCCGGAATTTTCAGCTGAAAGCCACATTTATTGAAAGCCAAGACAATAGCCTAACCGACTTTATTTATCAGCGAATGGAATGGCAGGTCGATCCGGCGGTCCATTACATTTCCGGAAAAGTTACCACCCATTTTAAAAGCAAAACCGAATTGCTGAATACGATTGAGTTTGATCTTTCCGATTCATTAACGGTTGACTCTGTTGTTATCGGAAACAATAGCGCCCCCTTCACC
This sequence comes from uncultured Draconibacterium sp., assembly GCF_963675065.1. NCBI lineage: Bacteria > Pseudomonadati > Bacteroidota > Bacteroidia > Marinilabiliales > Prolixibacteraceae > Draconibacterium > uncultured Draconibacterium sp. The sequence goes on from NZ_OY775905.1 coordinate 1,435,727, forward strand.
CATCAGAACAATAAAGTTGAAATTAATCTGCCGGAACCACTTTCCCTCAATCAGCTTGATTCTGCTTCGGTTTTTTACCACGGAGTTCCTCCTGCAACAGGCCTCGGTTCGTTTGAAACCACCTTTCATGGTACAGCGTTTACCCCGGTTTTATGGACACTGTCGGAACCATACGGTGCTTTGGAATGGTGGCCCTGCAAGCAGTCGCTGGCCGATAAAATCGACTCGATTGATGTGATTGTCACTACACCGGAAAAGTATAAAACAGCAAGTAACGGCATATTGGTTTCTGAAGAGTTGACTGACACCACCACAACCATGCACTGGAAACATCGTTTCCCAATTGCCACGTACCTGATTGCTATTGCCGTGACTGATTATGAGCGCTATTCTGATTACCTGGAAACGGAAAATGGCGACTCCATTGAAATCCTGAATTACGTTTATCCTGAGAATCTTGAAGATGCAAAAGGCAAAACTCCGGTAACTGCCGAGATTATACGACTGTACCAAGATCTGGTTGGAGATTATCCTTTTGCTGCTGAAAAATATGGTCATGCACAATTTGGCTGGGGCGGTGGAATGGAGCATCAAACCATGAGTTTTATGGGAAATTTTGGCTACGGATTGATTGCCCACGAACTGGCCCATCAGTGGTTTGGCAATTATATAACACTGGGCTCGTGGCAGGATATTTGGCTGAACGAAGGTTTTGCTACCTACTTAACCGGCCTTTCCTACGAAAACATTGAAACCGATTGGTGGCCGGTGTGGAAACAATTGTATTCCGACCAGGTGAAGGAAGAACCCGATGGCTCTGTTTATGTTACTGATACCATATCAGTTGCCCGCATTTTTAGCAGCCGCTTATCGTATGCAAAAGGCGGCTATTTGCTGCACATGCTGCGTTGGGTGATTGGTGATGATGCCTTTTTTCAGGGCCTTAAAAATTATTTCAACGATCCGGCAGTTGCCAATGGTTTTGTCCGCTCTGAAGATGTGATAAACCATTTTGAACAGGTAGCCGATACCAGCCTTACCGAGTTCTTTAACGACTGGCTCTACGGCGAAGGTTATCCGGTTTATTCTGCCAGTTTTAAACCGGGTGACGAAGGAAGAACTTTGATAACACTGAGTCAAACCACCAGTCACGAATCAGTTGATTTTTTCGAAATGCCGGTGCCTGTACGTTTATACAATACCAACCGAACGGATTCGCTGGATGTGAGACTGAATCATACCAACAATCAGCAACAATTTATAGTCAGTACCGATTTCCATGTTGCCGAACTGGTAATCGATCCTGATCTCTGGCTTATTTCTAAAACGCAGGAGATTGTTGGGTTACCAAGCGACCTTAATACTCAAACCATAGAGATCTTTCCCAATCCGGCTACCACTGAAATTAGCTTGCGAATTCCTTCGTCGAAACAAATCACCGGCATTCGGATTTTTGATCTGAACGGTGCGGAAGTTATACATCTTTCCGTTCAACCGGAAAGAATAAATATCTCCGGACTCGTTCCCGGAGTTTATCTGCTAAAAGCCGAACTGGCTGACGGAGCTTTTCAAGGGCGTTTTATTAAACACTAAATCTACCAGTTAAATTTGATAGTTTGAACCAAATCGGGATGCAAACTTAAAGGCACCGGGCTCACTCCTGCAACACTTTCAACGAGCTGTTTTTCTTTGTCGGTATAATTTTTTGCAGGAAAGGTAAACTCCACAATTACTTCTGCCACACGACGCGGATCGGAAGCCATTATTTTTGTTACATCAACCTGTGTTCCTTCAATATCAATCCCGTTATCGCGGGCTTTTATTCCCATTATCGTCATTATGCAACTTCCCAAAGCTGTTGCCAACAGATCGGTTGGCGAGAAATACTCTCCTTTCCCGCGGTTGTCAGTTGGCGCATCGGTTATTACTTTATTTCCCGATTGCAGGTGCTCATTTTCGGTGCGTAATTCGCCCAGGTAAATGGTTTTTATCGTTGTCATACCCAATCAATTTGTTTGCTTTAAAGATAAAGCATTTTCAACAATCCCGATTTTGCTGCTTCATATTCGAGTGATTTTTATACATTCGTGTTACGAATATTAAAAATAGTATTACCATGGCCGTTTCCAGGTTTGGCGTTTCGTTAGATGAAGAACTGCTTGAAGCTCTCGACAAGTATGTTGAAGACAATGCTTTTGCGAACCGTTCGCGCGCTATTCGTCACCTTATCGAGAAGAATTTAGTGGAGGAAAAGTGGAAATGCGATAACATTGTGGCCGGAGCCGTTATCATCGTTTTCAACCACGAGAAAAAAGATATACTAAAGAAATCGGCAGAAATTCAATACGAACACAAGGAGTTTATTCTTTCGTCGCAGGGCTTTTATTTAAACGAATTAAATTACATGAAAATTATTGCTGTTAAAGGTCCCTCGCGAAAACTAACAGAAATCTCAGAGCAGCTCATCAGCTTGAAAGGAATCCAGCACGGAAAATTGGTGATGAGCAAAGCCGAATAAAAAATTTTGACCAAATAGTAACACGATTACATTAATACGTAACACAATTAATTATAATGCGAATATTTATCTTCAGTTTTTTCATCCTACTCATCACCCAAGGAATTGCCAGTGCACAAATGCACTATGAAACCAACGACACCATTAAAATTAACGAAGTGGTGGTTACCGGAACACAGGTTCAGGTAAACCGCAACAACGTTCCGATGGCCGTTTCGGTTGTTAACCGCACTCAAATTGAGGAAAGCGACGAGTCGGCAATACTACCGATTTTAAATGGCCGCGTGCCGGGATTATTTGTTACCGAGCGTGGTGTAACCGGTTTTGGTGTTGCAGCCGGATCGGCAGGCCAGATTTCAATTCGCGGAATTGGTGGCAGTCCAACCACCGGCATTTTAATGCTAATTGACGGTCACCCCCAGTTCATGGGAATTATGGGGCATCCACTTCCCGATTCGTACGTAGCTTCGGATGTTGAACGCGTGGAGGTAATTCGTGGACCTGCATCGATTCTTTACGGATCGAATGCTATGGGAGGAGTAATTAACATTATCACAAAAAAACAGGATACGGAAGGTTTTAATGGCAATGCCCGCATTTCATATGGATCGTACAACACACAGAAATACATGGGATCTGTGGGTTTCAAAAAGGATAAATTCAGCGTATTTATTTCAGGAAATCACGATCAGACCGATGGGCACCGCCCTAATTCTGATTTTAAAATAACCAACGGATATTTGAAACTAGGCTACCAGATCAGTGACCATTTTAATGCTTCAGCCGATTTTAGTTTAGCTGCTTTTGATGCTTCTGATCCGGGACCTGATACACTTAATGCATCACCCGGTGAAACAATAGATATTTTACGTGGTTACGGATCGTTCTCGCTGCGCAATGACTTTGAAAAAGCCTCGGGTGCACTGAAGCTCTTTTATAATTTTGGTGAGCACGAAATAACCGATGGGTTCCATTCCAACGACCACAATTATGGATTAAATCTATACGAAACCTTTCAGCTTATTGAGGGAAACAACCTAACCGCCGGAATTGATTTGATGAATTACGGAGGAGTAGCTGAAAACACCTTTGCCATGGGCGGCAAGGGTCTGACTTTTGCCGATACCTCAATTACTGAAATTGGTACCTACCTATTTTCGCAACAAAGTATTGGCGAAAAACTAACCATCAATGCGGGTCTTCGTTACCATCATCACAGCGAGTATGGTTCGGTTTGGATTCCTAGCATAGGCTTTGCAAATTCATTCTCGTCCTCTACAACCTGGAAGGGAACCATTTCAAAAGGCTTTAGAAGCCCTACAATGCGCGAACTGTTTATGTGGGGGCCCAATCCGAATCTCGACCCGGAATCCATCTGGAATTACGAAACAGGCATTATGCAGGCTTTTTTCGATGGTACGATGCGGGCTGAACTTACCGCCTTTGTAGTTAAAGGCGATAACCTGATAGTAAACACCGGTCAACCAAACGGTTATCAAAATACCGGGGAGGTTTCGAATAAGGGAATTGAGTTTTCGCTGGATGTAACACCAACAAAACAACTTACGCTTAATGGTACATACAGTTATACGAACATGAAAAATCCGGTTTACGCCACGCCGGAACATCACCTTTTTATTAATGCATCTTACCGCATAAAGAAACTGTTGTTGGTGGCCAACGTACAGCATGTATCGGGACTGGATAACGACCCAACGCCTGTTACCAATCTGGAAAGCTATTCTTTATTAAATGCCAAAGCCAGCTACAACCTCACAAGAAATGTAAAACTTTATGTTAGTGGAGAAAATCTGCTGAGCGACAACTACGAGGTTAACCGCTATTATACCATGCCTGAAATTACCGTATTCGGCGGATTGAGTTTGATGTTCTGAAAAAAAAATTTAAGAAATACCCGAGAAGAAAGCTTATTCCTGAATACTGCGACGGCCACCAAGATCATCGCGGAAAGAAGTTCGTACGCATCGGAATCCGACATATGATTTTGCAGTGTCCTGGTACTCAAACGTTCGCGTTCCCGATTGTATGTAGTATGCGATGTCTTTCCACGATCCTCCACGAACAACTTTACGTTTCATTACCGGCGGATCATCGGGGCGTGCATTGTACTGAATTTCCGGATTATAATCATCGATAGCATCGTAGCCTGCTTCAAAAAAAGCTGTAGAGGTCCACTCGGCCACATTACCGGCCATATCATAAACGCCGTAAGGATTAGGATCGAATTGGCCCACTTTCATGGCTGTTGTGGTAGTTGGACTATCGGCAACATAATTTCCGCGCAAAGGCTTAAAATTGGCTACAAAACACCCGCTTACACTTCGGGTATAATAACTTCCCCACGGGTACATCGTGTTATGCATACCGCCACGAGCAGCAATCTCCCACTCGCTTTCAGTTGGCAGGCGGTATTCATGTGCCGGCGCTTCATCAGAACGAGTAAAGGCAAAATCTTTCAATTGATTACGCCAATTACAAAATGCCTTCGCCTGATTCCATGTTACTCCAACAACCGGGTAGTTATCGAATCCAACATGCGAAAAATATTTGATTGTAAAAGGCTCATTGTAAGTGTATGAAAAATCCCTTATCCAACACAGCGTGTCGGGATAAACAGGTACCGATTCGCGCATCAAAAATGAGCTTCGGTTTTCAATGGGGACTACCTCGCCATCTGAATTTACAACAGAACCTTCATAACGTTGCGTTTCATAATTATAGGCATTACTGCGTTTTGCAGCTTGTTTATAATCAATCCAATAATATTCGTAAACCAGTATACGGGTATCAATTTCCTTTTTATAGCCAAAACGTTCGTATTCAGGGACATACAATTCATCCATGGCCATTTGATACTCCGGATCGTCCCATTCAATTCGTTCTTCCCAGTTTATTTTTGGTTCTTCCAACGGGGCACCGTATTTATCTTCTGTTATCAGGAAATCGGTATAGGTTTGCCCGAGGAGCTCGCGTGCTTTTTTATCGCGTACCCAATATACAAACTGGCGATATTCATCATTTGTAATTTCGGTGTCGTCAATCCAAAAAGCTTCTGTTGATACCGTTCGGCTTTGTGTTACGGCATATAGCTGATCATCGTTTGGCCCGAGGTTGTAGGCACCTCTTGGTACATAAACCATCCCGTATGGTGTTGGCTCAAACCATTTCTCACTTGTTCCTTTACCCAATTTAAGGTATTTGTTGCTTTCGTTCCTGCACGAGGCAAAAAAAAGCGCCAGTATGAACAAGTATGTTATGGTTTTTCTCATCAATAGATATTCGCTGCTACATTTCTAAACGCCCTATTAATTTTAAAATTGTTTCAAAAAAAAGCCTTATGACAACATAAGGCTTTTTTTATGCTGATTATCGCATTAATATTCCCAAAGATCTTGTTCGTAATTAAAGATCTCGTCTTCAATTCGTTTTGATTCCAACATCGCATCTTTACCCACCAGGTACGAACTAATTTCGCGGTTGTTGTAAATATTCGACTCCTGTACGATATAACTGTTGAACATACGTTTTATGAACAGGTCGTCGAAAGATTGCTGACGTGCTTCGTTGTAAGGATTCTGAACCAAATTGGTTGCCAGCAACGGACGTGCTTCAGGATAATAAATCCAAAATACTTTTTGCCGCTGTGGTAGTCCTGAGGTATCGCCTTCGCGCATGTATTCGCGAATCGGGCAAATACCAAGAATACGCACATTTAATGTAGATGTTTGCTTATCAAAATACCACTGTTCTTTAACCATGTACTGTTTGATCTCGGTTGGGCGTATTTCACCCTGAACCTGAACTTGTGTCCGTTCGCCAGTATCAAAGTCAATTTTCTCCTCGGTAGTAGCTTCTGCACCAAATCTTGCTTTTACCTGTGCATAGCTCATCGGAATTTTAAAATCATCATCAGCCTGTGCATCATACGGAGTAAGCTGACCACTTTCAATACCCTTAAGCAATAACGCGATCAAGTTTGTGCGATCGGCAATGGGTATTGTAGGATAATACAGCGGAATATTCATTTTTTCGCGCAAGTCGATAACGCGCCACAGCGTCTTCTGCCAGAAAACATCTGCCTCGCGAACCGAAACCAACGGCATTGGTTTTTTCTCGTAAATATCGTTTTGTTTATAGGCTCCATTTACAATTTGGGCATCAACACTTTTATGCATAATACCTAACGCTAAAACGACTATTCCTATACAAACAACTATCTTCTTCATAACTACCTATTTTATTTTGAAGGATATTGGATCAAGATCTCTGGTTGTCCCATCATCTCCCAATGCCTTAATATCTCCTATATAAACTATACTATTTAAAGTTACGTTGTTCAGAGCGTTTTTTTGTTCTGTAGTAAAACGATTTGAATTTGACGGATAGCGGTTTGTGTATCCTCCATCCGTTGTTTCCAGCGTAAACTGAGTAACCTTGTATCCAAATTCAAAATCGAAATCTTCCAGAACGGCTAAAACACCATCCTGAATTCGCAATAACTCTTTACGAATTTCGCCTCCTGACTGCCCATTAACTTGAGCTACCGGATCAGGAACACGTTTCACACGCCAATCAGTTGTACCAATCAAACGACGTGCTCCATTAATTGTTGCGTAAACACTAACTTTGGTATTACGCCCCATTTCATCAAGTTCTGCCGGTTCAATAATGTATTCATCGCCTTCTTTCGAGACAGTACCATTGGTCATTTGCACTTCGAGATCTTCATTCGGAATGGCACCACCACCAACGTCAAAAGGATTTTTAAGCCCTTTATAGAACACGTTCATTTTTGTAGCCGACATAGTTACTGTAGGTTCCGAAACCTGGTATTCTTGTTCAAACGGATAGCTTTTAATAATTCCACCCGGTGTTTTATACTTTATTAAACCGCTCCAGGTAAACTTACCTGCCTGGCTGGTACTCCCAATATAGGTTGCTTTTCCATCTTTAACTTCAACCTCATTCCCATTTATCATGATAACAGGTTGTTGTGTGGTATCTTCTGCAGCAAGGAAAACTTCGGCTTTATATTCGTCGCCCATCAGCACTACATTTGAATTGGCAATAACGCGTGCTCCCAAACGGTTAAATTTAAATGAACCTTCATCAATTTCAGCATACAAATATTTTGCTACTGATGCTTCAGAGTTTTTAACATCAATCTGAATTTTAGACAGCAAGGTCATTACCGCAATTAACGGCTTATCTTCAAAGTGCTCCGATTCCCATGTTTTGTAGTTGCCTTCTCCTTTCGAACCTTTTTCGGGGTCTGCAGTTTTAAGCTCGCTCATAATCAACTCGCGAAGTTCGCTGTCATCTTCGTTTACCAATGAAGAAAGAAACTCACGATATTCGATAACGGTGTTTTTAAGATCGTTTGCTCTTTTCTGGGTGATCAGTAATTCCGACGGACCGTTCATGTCATCTTTCTTAGCAACCTCTACAACCGATCCGTCTAATTTTGTATGATAATAACCCTCTTCATACATCGGGTTATCTTCATCTACCGGCTTTTCTCCGGAATAAGCAACAACTTCGTCTTTTAATGCCCCAACGTAGTTTATCATTTCTTCCGATCTACTCTGTAGCTGATCTGCTTTATCTTTCCATTCCTGAACTTTGGTTGGATTTTCAATATAAGCTTGCTCAAACGATGAATAGATCTGTGCGTTCTGCATGTCCACTGCCTCGAGCGTTTGCAGCAAACTACTGTCTACCACACGAAAAGCTTCAAGTACCTCAGCCGCAACGTTAAGTGCTAACATTGCGGTAAGTACAATGTACATCAGATTTATCATTTTTTGCCGCGGTGTTTCCGGACAATTCTTTGCACCCATACGCTTAGGACTTTATTTTTTATAGCTCATTGCACCCAACATGTTGCCGTAAATGGTATTTAAGGCTTCCAGGTTTTTGTTGAGTGATTCAGCATTTTCTTTATACTTTTTCAATTCATCTACCGAAGAGGTCAGAATGCTGTTCATTTCAGCTAAATCCTGATTAAACTTCTGATTGGCTTTGAATTGATCCTGAGTATCTTTCAATTGGTCTTCGAAATTGCTGTTCAGGCTATCTAAATTTTTATTAAGTCTTTCCAGGTTCCCTGAATATTGTTTAGAACTACTACCAATGTTCTCCAATTCACCCGAAATAACATCTGATGATTTTTGGTAAACGGCAGAAAGATTTTTTCCGGTTTCAGTAAGTTGAGTAGCTGCAACAGAATATGAATCGACTAAGGTATTAACCGAACTATTGATCGATTCGTTTGCCTTTTTGTTAATTTGGGCAAAAGAGTTCATCGATTCTGAAGCCGACCCCAGGTTTTTAACGTACATATCGGTAGCAAGTGTAGCCGAAGATATGTCGCTTATTCCCTTGGCGGTGTTACTTAACTCGGCTAATCCTTTTCCAACACGATCCATCAGTTCCGGTGTAAGTTCTGAGCTGCCAAAAAGTGTTTCCAAACCATTACTTTTGTTATTGGTTCTCAACTCTTTTACTTCCTCAAGCTCATACTCTTCATTTAATTCCGGATACACCTTATCCCATTCAGGAATACTGATTGGAGGCTCAAATGCTGAGAGGAAAAAGATAAATGCCTCTGTAAGCAATCCTACGGTTAATAACTCGCTGGAGCCTTTCCAGTGTTCAAGTTTGAACAAGGCACCAACCATAACGACTGCTGCCCCCCATCCATAAACATAACCCATGAATGTTTTCCAGCGCTTAGTTTTAAAAAGTTCTCCCAGATTCATATCGTTTGGTATAAAGTTTTGTTTTTAAATACTAAAATTCTTCGCCAAATGTAGAGCGAACGCATCGGAAACCAACGTACGATTTAGTCGTATCCTGATATTCGTAATTACGTGTAGAAACCTGCACAAATTGCGAGATATCTTTCCACGAACCTCCTCTAATCACTTTACGTTTCATTACAGCAGGATCATCCTTTCGGGCATTGTATGTAAAAGTTGGGTTTAAATCACTGAAATAATTGTAACCGGCTTCGTCGTATGCAGTACTAGTCCATTCTGCTACGTTACCGGCCATATCGTATAATCCGTATTCATTCGGATCGTAACTTCCTACTTTTATGGTTGCAATTGAGCCATCTTCCACATAATTTCCGCGAAGTGGCTTAAAGTTGGCCAGGAAAACCCCTTTTTCATCCCGGGTATAATAACCTCCCCATGGGTACATAGAGAAATCTTTACCACCTCGGGCGGCATATTCCCACTCTACTTCGGTTGGCAAACGATAAGCCATCAATGATGGCTCTCCTTTTTCTGACAAGTAATCCGACTGAATTTTAGTACGCCAGTTACAGAACGCATTTACTTGTTTCCAGGTAACACCTACAACCGGGTATTCATCAAATCCCGGATGCCAGAAATAACGTGTTGCTAACGGCTCGTTGTACGAATAGGTAAAATCTCTGATCCAGCAAAGTGTATCGGGATAAACATGCACCTGATCCTGCATCATAAATGAAGAACGGTTCTCGATTGGAACAAGATCGCCTTCCTCGTTGTAAACATTACCTTCGTATCGCTGTGTTTCGTAGTTATAACTGTTACTTCTTTTGGCTGCCTGATCCAGGTCAATCCACCAATATTCGTAAACCAGTTTACGGGTATCAATTTCTTTTTTGCCAAAGAAACGCTCGTTTTCAGGCAAGTACAGATCTTCCATTGCCATTTGCATATCAGGGTCTTCCCAATCAATCTTTTCGTCCCAGTTGATTTGTGGAGGATCGATGATATTCCCTTTCCTGTCTTCGGTAATCATAAATTCAGGATACTGGTCACCTAACATTCGACGTGCCATCGATTCTTTTACCCATTCTACAAACTGGCGATATTCGTTATTGGTAATTTCTGTGTCGTCCATCCAAAATGGTTCTTGCGATACCGTTTTTGTTGGTACACCTGCCCTACTTGCGTCCTCATCGCTAGGCCCGATATTGAAACTTCCTCTACGAACATATACCATTCCTAGTGGCTGAGTTTCTTTAAATCGCTGCCTTCTTTCCACTCCTGTTAGCTCTCCGTTTCCTCCCGGGCCACCACCAAAGCAGCCGGCAAAACTAAGTGCAATCAAGAATAAGGTTGCAATAGAAAGTAGTTTTTTCATAATGTGTCTTTTATACTTTACGAGCTCTGATTAGTCGCTAAAAATAAGTAGAAACAATGAAATAATAAAATATTAAATTCCGTTCCTTTTCTTATTCACTTTAAACATATTTTACAAAAATCTAATACTCTTATACTTTTGATTACGATTTCTCTCTAAATCAAGAGAATAACTTACAAAAAACTCGTTCGATGCAAAACCGTTACTTTTTAGTGATGATGTTACTAAATCGAACGAATATCCTATTCGCATTCCATTAAACAGTTCCATTCCCATAAGTAAGGCTACCGCGTCCTGAACCCTGTAGGATATTCCCCCCCAGAATTTATCGTTATACACCACGTTAGCATTCAAATCCATTTGCCACGAAGCCACATCAGACTTCAGCAAGAACGACGGCCGCACCTCAAATAACGGATCAGACAACTTAATATTGTATCCGCCAGTTAAATAATAGTGCCGTGTAAGAAAATCAACCGCGACATCATCATACTTAACTTCTCCCTGGTTGATGTGCGTTACCGAAAATCCGGCATAATATTTATTGTTGTATAAATAAGCACCAAAACCTACATCAAATGCAATTTGACTGGCCTCCTCATTCGGGATTGCCCCATCACTTTCAGCCGGAACATAGACATCAAATCCTTGTCTGTCTTCAGGAACAAACCAATCAGGATTAATATTGAAATTATAAATTCCGGGAGAAATGCCTAGCCCCAGCGTGCCCAATGCTGTTGTTACTTTATATGAATAATTAAAATTCACCCATGTGTTCTGGTAAAATCCATATTCATCGCTAATTACATTCACTCCAATTCCACCGGCAGAACCAAAAGCATTAATTGCTGCATCAACACTAAAAACCAGTGTTTTCGGAGCTCCTTCGAATCCCGCCCACTGATAACGATTTAACAAAATGCCGCTAATTGTGTTTTCAGCACCTGCATAACCAGGGTTCACACCTAACTTGTAAAACATATTGTTGGTGTACTGAGGATCTTGCTGACCGTACGTAACTAGTGTAACCGACATTATAATAAATAAAAAAGATACAGCCTTTCTCATACTTCTCTTTTCATAGGGCAATTTAGCCTTTTCTCTGCTGCAGCAAAGAAACAATTTTTAGTTGTTTGTAACAATCAACTGTTAACAAGGTATGCAAAGAACGGTTATAAAGAGCTATTATTTTACTATTTCGTCGGTTTTTTGAACATATTTCAACCAAAGCTCAGGGATTTCGTTACCACTAGCCAATTCGTAATCTTTTTCTGAACAGGCAAAATATTTGGTTTCGTTGTTTATGGCTTGTACTTGCACCCACCATTGCCCGGTATTGTCGTTTTTGTAAAATACAAGGGGTGCTGAAAGTTCGGGAATTTCCACACTAAACGTGGAGAATCCATCTCCATGCTCCGGTTTCCGTTTGTCTCTGAGAAGGTAGCCCTGCACAAAATACCAAACCAGTTGTGCCGCCAGGTTCAAAGACAATTCTCCCGGCTCCTCCCCAATATTTAAACCGAACAAACCAAATACTTTCATACGGTTACTTGCTCCGGCATATCTCATTAGCTGACAAGCTTCGTCGGCATACAAACCATTCGGAAGATTCAGACTATTCGGTGCTTCCGAGGACTTTAATGCAGCCATATCGAAAGTTAAAAAGTCGCTGTTTCGCAGAATAGGCTCAGCATCGCTAATATTATCACGAAGTTTCCCTAATCGTAAATGCGCTCCAATACCTTTGGTTTTCCCGAAATAAATATCGGGCACATAATGACTTTGATAGGCCAGCAAATTAAATTGAAATAGATCGGGAAGCGCTTTAAAAACCTGCGACAAGTAGTTTGTAGAACTTAGTGACTCTACACCTTTTTTCACATCCAAAAAGGCATCGATGGCACTAAACGAGAAAAAGGGATTCGACCGGAAAGCCTGGCAAACACCGTAACTGTAATCCTGGCTGCCGCCAAATACGATTGTTACAATATCCAGTTCACTCAAATAATCTACCACATCGCGCAAAGCCAGGTAATTCCCTTTGTGGCTGGTTGAAGCTTTCAGGTTGCCCAGATCGATTATGTTGAGTTTCCCAACTCCGGCCAAACGGTAAAATGCTTTACGCAATTTATCGGGCGTTGCTGTTCGTTTAAAATCATCGTGCTTGCTGTTAAACGGAACGCCAACAATGGCCAGTTCAATGTTTGCCAAACGGCCTTCCTGCAATTTAACGGTATTCTTTTCAATGACAGCACCCATCGAATATTTCCAGGCGAAAGTTACATCATCGACATACTGCGAAAAATCAACCGCATCGAAGTAGGGAAACAGATTCATTTTTTTTGCTTTTAAAAATAAAGGCAAATGATCAAATCACCTGCCTTTATTTTTTATTTTTTTCTACCGCGTCGGCTTTTAGGTTCCGGAGCCGACTCAATGATCTTCATACAATCCTCGAAAGACAACTCCTCGGCCTTAGCCGTTTTTGGTATTTTGTAATTTTTCTTTCCATGCTTAATGTAAGGCCCCCATCTGCCGTTAAGCAACTGAAGTTCTGCATCTTCATCAAATATCTTAATGACAGCCTTACGGTCTTTTTCACGCTTGGCTTCAATCAATTCAACCGCTCTGTCGAGTTGCACCGAATACGGATCGTCTTCTTTTCCGAGCGAAACAAATTTATTGTCGTGACGCACATACGGACCAAAACGACCAATGGCAACAGTAACCTTTTTGTCTTCGTATTCTCCCAATTCGCGTGGAAGTTTAAACAGGTCGAGCGCTTCTTCCAGGGTAATTGTTTCAATATGCTGACCGGTACGCAAGCTCGAAAACTGTGGTTTTTCAGCTCCTTCTTCCTGCGATACTTCACCCAATTGCGCCAACGGACCAAAACGACCAATCTTAACCGACACCTCTTTCCCTGTTTTCGGGTCAACACCCAAAATACGCTCACCTTTCGATCGTTCGGCATTTTCGAGGGCGTGTTCCACTTTGCCATGAAACGGCCGATAAAACTTATCAATCATTTCGTTCCAAACCATTTTCCCGTCGGCAATATCATCAAATTCCTTTTCAACATTTGCGGTAAAGTTGTAGTCCATGATCTCATCGAAGTTATCCATCAGAAAATCATTCACAACAATACCGATATCGGTTGGGAACAGTTTATTTTTTTCAGCTCCGGTAATCTCGGTCTTTTCTTCCTCTTTAATTTTTCCGTCTTTCAGGGTAAGAACATTATAGTTCCGTTCCACACCCGGGCGTTCTTCTTTTACAACATAATTTCTGTTCTGAACCGTTGTAATGGTTGGCGCATAAGTTGACGGACGACCAATTCCAAGCTCCTCCAAACGTTTAACCAATGACGCTTCCGTATATCGTGGCGGACGTTGTGAAAAACGTTGGGTTGAAACAACAGAAGTCATCTCAAGCAGATCGTTAACATGCATCGGTGGAATTAAGGTCTGCCCACTTCCGTTTGCATTTTCATCGTCGGTCGATTCAATATATACTTTCAGGAAACCATCGAAAACAATTACCTCTCCTGTTGCCTGAAATTTCTCCGGTGCATTCGACACATCGATGGTTACATTGGTGCGCTCCAAAATAGCATCGGCCATTTGCGAAGCGATAGTACGTTTCCAGATCAATTCGTACAAACGCTGCTCCTGCGATGATCCGGCTACCGTTTGGTTTTCCATGTAAGTAGGACGAATGGCCTCGTGCGCTTCCTGCGCTCCTTTAGATTTATTTTTAAATTTCCTGATTTTTACATAGTTCTCACCATGCAATTCAGTGATCTTTTGCTTCGAAGTATTTAATGCCAAACCCGACAGGTTCACCGAGTCTGTACGCATGTAGGTAATCTTACCACTTTCATACAAACGCTGGGCAACTGCCATTGTCTGCGACACCGAGAATCCCAGTTTTCTACTGGCTTCCTGTTGTAATGTTGAGGTTGTAAATGGTTGTGCCGGCGATCTTTTCCCCGGTTTTTTCACCACATCGCTAACTTTAAACTCTGCTGTTTTGCATTTTTCGAGGAAAGCGTTGGCCTCATCACGGGTTTTAAAACGTTTTGATAGTTCTGCTTTTAATTCGGTGGTATTACCGTTTTCATCAGGTACCAAAAAGTATCCGTTTACACGAAACCATGTTTCCGATTTAAAATCGCGGATTTCGCGTTCGCGCTCAACAATTAAACGAACCGCTACCGACTGCACACGACCTGCACTCAACGATGGTTTTACTTTTTTCCATAAAACCGGCGACACTTCGAAACCCACAATACGGTCTAACACACGACGGGCTTGCTGTGCATTTACCAAATGCTGGTCAATATCCCGAGGATTTTTAACAGCACGTGTAATGGCATCTTTAGTAATTTCGTGAAAAACAATTCGTTTTGTTTTATCATCTTTCAGCTTCAGCACCTCTTTCAGGTGCCAGGCTATTGCCTCTCCCTCGCGGTCTTCATCGGAAGCGAGCCAAACCGTTTCGGCCTCCTTCGCTAACTTTTTCAGTTCTGTTACTATTTTCTTCTTATCCGAAGAAACTTTGTATCTGGGCTGATAATTGTTCTCAATATCAATCCCGAAGTCTTTCTTTTCCAAGTCTCTAACATGCCCCATACTTGAGGTTACCACGTAGCCTTCTCCAAGAAATCCCTCAATTGTTTTCGCCTTTGCAGGGGACTCGACTATAACCAGGTTTTTGTGCATATACTTTCTAATCCGTTCTAAAATTCTGCAAATTAAAGAAAATGATGGGCTAAGTTCAAAATTTAATGAGCTATTTTTTTATTTTCTATTTAATTGAAAATGACGATTTTATTTTTTAAAAAATAAAATATTCTCCAATTTCAAGGCGTTATTTAGGTGGTTCCCATAACAGAATCGTATATATTTGTTGCCACATTAAAATGAGCAAAGTTCATGAGCGAAACAAAAAAAAGCTTTAAAAAATACATCCTGATTTTCTGGTCGATCGTTGCACTGGGGATCGTTTCCGTCTTTCTCCTTTTCTTTCTGATAGCCAAAGGTAAGCTGGGTTTTATGCCTAGTTTCGAGGAGCTGGAAAATCCACAAAATATTCTGGCATCGGAAATCTATTTTGAAAATGGACCGACCATTGATAAATATTTCAACCAGGAGAACCGTAGTTTCGTAAATTTCGAGAATTTACCACCACACTTAATAGATGCCCTGATTGCCACAGAAGATGTTCGTTTTTACGATCATTCGGGAATTGATTTTCGTGGTCTGATTCGCGTTTTTAAAGGAATTGTTACCGGCGATACCAGTTCAGGAGGTGGAAGTACATTAAGTCAGCAGCTGGCAAAAATGCTTTTCCCGCGCGATGGTTTTTCAAGTAGTTTGGAGTTGGTGCTGAGAAAATTTAAAGAGTGGGTAATTGCCGTAAAACTCGAACGCAGTTACACCAAGGAAGAGATTATTCTGATGTATCTGAATAAATACGACTACCTTAACAACGCCGTTGGAATTCGTTCGGCAGCAGATGTTTATTTTAATACTCAGCCGGATTCACTAAAGCTTCACCAGGCCGCAATGCTGGTTGGAATGGCGAAAAACTCATCGCTTTTCAATCCAATTCGTCGCCCCGGAATGGTGTTACAACGCCGGAATGTTGTACTGGGGCAGATGGAAAAATACGGCTACATTACGCCCGAAGTTGCCGACTCAGCTAAACTACTGCCTCTTGATTTAGAATATAAAAAAGTGGATTACAAGCTCGGACCGGCGCCCTATTTCCGCGAATACCTGCGTTTAACGCTTACCGCTAAAAAACCGGAGCGCGAGAATTATGCCTCGTGGCAGGAGCAAAAATATATTGAAGACCTGGATGAATGGGAAAACAATCCGCTGTTTGGCTGGTGCAACAAAAATACCAAACCCAATGGCGAACCTTATGATATTTACACCGACGGTTTAAAGATTTACACGACACTCGACTCGCGCATGCAAAAATACGCAGTTGAAGCCGTTGAACAACATTTACGCCACGACTTGCAACCACTGTTCGACAGCAGCCTGGAAGATCTTAAAAACCCTCCTTTTGCCAACAACATGAGTAGTAAGGAGGTAGACGATCTGTTAAACCGCGAAATCAGAAAAAGCGAACGTTATCGGGTAATGAACCAGGCAGGAAAAGGTTTTTCCGAAATAAAGGAAACGTTTAACAAACCAGTCGAAATGAACATCTTTAAATGGAGTGGAGAGGTTGATACATTGATGACTCCGATGGATTCGATTAAATATTATCTGAAGTTTTTCCGCTCGTCGTTTATGGCCATGGATACCGAATCAGGAAAAGTCAAAGCCTACGTTGGCGGCCCTAATTACCAGCATTTTATGTACGACATGGTGAAAGGCGGAAAACGCCAGATCGGATCTACGGTTAAGCCATTTTTGTATACGCTGGCCATGCAAAACGGACTTACTCCATGTACCAAAGTTCCGTATGTAAGTCAGCAGTTTATTCAGTGGGACGGAAGCATTTACGAGCCAAAAGATGCCGATGTTGATCCGGAAATGGATGGACAGATGGTCACCTTAAAATGGGGCCTGGCTAACTCGAAAAACCGCATTTCGGCATGGGTACTAAAACAATACAACCCGCAGGCTGTGGTTGATGTAATGAAACACATGGGTATTTACAGCCCCATTGATCCGGTAAACTCAATGTTCCTTGGTGTTTCGGATGTTACACTTTACGAAATGGTTGGCGCTTTTAACACCTTCACCAATTTGGGCGTGTTTATCAAACCTTATTTTGTAACAAAAATTGAAGACCGTCATGGTAACGTAATTGCACGTTTTGTTCCCGAACGCCACGAAGCTATTGATGAACAAACTGCTTACCTGATGCTAAACCTGCTACAAGGAGTAATTGACGAAGGAACCG
Source organism: uncultured Draconibacterium sp. (assembly GCF_963675065.1). Taxonomy (NCBI): domain Bacteria; kingdom Pseudomonadati; phylum Bacteroidota; class Bacteroidia; order Marinilabiliales; family Prolixibacteraceae; genus Draconibacterium; species uncultured Draconibacterium sp. The sequence goes on from NZ_OY775905.1 coordinate 1,453,332, forward strand.
GAATTCGTTTACGCTTTTCGAACCTGTTTCGCGACAGGGTAACCACTGACTATGGAAGTTTTAGCATGCCAATTGCAGGTAAAACCGGAACTACTCAGAACCACTCCGACGGTTGGTTATTGGCACAACACCAAAACTTACTGCCGGTGTTTGGACCGGTGCTGATTTAAGAAGTATTCACTTTCGAACAATTACATCCGGTCAAGGTGCAAATATGGCACTACCAATCTGGGGTTACTTTTATAAGAAGGTTTTAGCCGACGAATCTATCGGCTACAAAGAAGACGAGATGGAATTCAAACGACCAGCCGGCTTTAACATTAATCTCGATTGTGATGAACTGGAGAAAAAGAATTCGACTCCGGAAGAATTCGACGACTTCTTTTAGATAAGATATTTAGTCATACTCTCACTCCGCGTGAGGGTATGACTACTCACTAACTTACTTTTTACATTTCAGTTACCCTTTTCAATACTCAACAGATATTCACTTTTCGGAGCATAATTAAAAATCAATTGATCACCCTCGGAACAACGTTCAAACAAATCTTTATCAACATCGAACTTTGTATCATCAACAACAAATTCAAATTTTTCAGTGTATGCTTTAGACATACCGCTGTTCAGTGCGGAAGTATTATAAATATCGTTTTGTGATTTGCTAATCAATGTTTTTAGAACCTGAACTTTTTCATTGAATTGCAAATCGCGATAGTATTTATTACATATCAGAAAGTTAAGTAGCACTGAAGAACTCAACGTTCCGCCAACAATCAGACCTGCCATTTTTATATTCAACCCATTCGAGTTCAAATCAAAAAATAACTCGTAAATCGTTACTCCAATAATTGTTGTGAGAACAAATACGAGCAATGATAAACTCATTCGCATTTTACATTGATTTCTTAGACTTTTTTTGTCGGTTTCCGTAAGGCCCCGGTGCATTTGTTTGTTTTTGGCTTTCATTGTTTGCATTGGTGATTGCTATCGATAAAGATATAAACTTACTTCATTATTATACCTGCTATATTTCTGCTTCTGAACACCATTTGTAGTTCTATTAAATGCATAAAAAATGGCACCTCATTACGAGATACCATTTTCAATATTATTTAGTGATAGCCTCATTTCGATTGAGACCATTACATTTTGAAAAGCTTACAATAATCCGCTGCGCTTTAGCAGTGCATCAACGGCTGGTTCCTGCCCACGGAAACGTTTGTAAAGAATCATCGGGTGCTCTGTTCCTCCTTTTTCAAGGATATTTTCGCGGAACGAAGCTGCTACATCCTTATTAAACAGGCCTTTTTCTTTAAATACGCTAAATGCATCTGCATCCAGCACTTCAGCCCATTTGTAGCCGTAATAACCGGCTGCATAACCACCGGCAAACAAGTGCCCGAATTGTGTACTCATACAAACACCGTCGATAGCCGGGAAGATCTGTGTTCTCTTCCACGCGCTTTCCTCAAAATCCTTCACATCTCCTTCAAAAGGTTTTTCAAGTGTATGCCAGGCCATATCCAAATAGCCAAAGCTTAGCTGGCGAATTGAAAGGTAACCGGCCAGGTAATTTTGCGAATCAACAATTTTCTGAACCAACTCGGCAGGAATAGGCTCGCCTGTTTCGTAATGTTTGGCAAAACGATCGAGGAAATCTTTTTCAACCGCCCAGTTTTCCATTATTTGCGATGGAAGCTCAACAAAATCGCGATACACGTTGGTTCCCGAAAGACTTGAATAAGTTGATTTTGCCAACATTCCGTGTAAAGCATGCCCAAATTCGTGCATAAATGTTTCCACCTCGCTAAACGTTAACAATGCCGGCTTGCTTGAAGTCGGTCGGGTAAAGTTCATTACAATGGTTACGTGCGGACGCGAATCAACGCCATTGTCCATCCACTGACCTTTAAAATCGTTCATCCAGGCTCCGCCACGTTTTCCTGGGCGTGGGTGAAAATCGGTGTAAAATACCGAAAGGAAAGTTCCGTCGGCATCAAAAACCTCGTAAGCGGTAACCTCTTCGTTGTATACCGGAATGTCTTTATTCTCTTTAAAAGTAATGCCATACAGTTCGGTTGCCAGGCCAAAAACGCCGTCAACAACACTGCTTAATTCGAAATAAGGTTTCATCATTTCGTCGTTCAGATCGAATTTTTCTACCTTTAGTTTTTCGCTGTAGTAACTCCAGTCCCAAGGCATCAAATCACCTTCGAAACCATTTTTGCGGGCATATTCTTCAATCTCTGCTTTTTCCTCTTTTGCAACTTTGTACGATGCTTCATACAAATCATTAAGCAAACCGTAAACTCCATCGGCATTCATTGCCATTCGGCGCTCCAGAACGTAATCGGCATAGTTTTTATAGCCTAACAATTTGGCCATTTCCAGGCGCAACTCAGCAATTCGTTTTACATTTGCCTGGTTGTCGAACTCATCGCCTTTAAACGATTTGGTATTGTAAGCCATGTACAGTTCTTTACGCAATCCGCGGTTATCGGCATATTTCATAACCGGCAGATAGCTTGGCATCGAAATATCGAAAACCCAACCTTCTTTGTCTTTCGCTTTTGCTTTTCCGGCAGCAGCTTCCAGAGCACCTTCAGGTAATCCGGCCAACTTACTTTTGTCGGTAATATTCAGTTCGTACTTATTGGTTTCCTTCAATACGTTCTCACCAAAATCGAGGCTTAATTTCGACAGTTCGGTGCTATACTCGCGAAACTTCTCTTTATCGGCATCCGATAAATTTGCTCCACTGCGAACAAAACCAATGTAGTTGTTTTCCAAAAGTGTTTCTTGCTCGGTGGTTAAATCCAGCTCGGCTTTTTTGTTGTACACGGCTTTTATGCGTTCGAAAAGCACGGGATCTAACGAAATATCGTTCTGGAAGGCAGTAAGCATCGGCGATACCTCTTGCGCAATGCTCTGCAATTCGTCGTTAGTTTCCGAACTCATCAGGTTAAAAAAGATACCCGATGTACGTGTTAGTAAACGACCAACCTCATCCAGCGCAACAATCGTGTTTTCGAATGTTGGCGCCTCCGGATTATTTTTGATTTTCTCCACCTCGGCCTTGCCCAGTTTTATTCCTTCCTCGAAAGCCGGCATAAAATGCTCGTTTTTAATTTTATCGAAAGGTGCCGCATCGTGCGGTGTATTAAAGTCTCCGAGTAACGGATTTGTTTGTGCTGTTACCATTCCTAAATTCATTATAAAAATTAGTACTACTAAATAAATGCTCTTCATTTTTGTTCATTTTAATATTACTCTGACAAGTCTTCAGAAAGTTAAAAGGATTACAAAAAAAGAGCGGAAATTGTTTAAAAAGAATGATTTATTTCATTTAGTGAGTGAACGAAAAGCTTCCGTTTTTTATCAAAATCCTACTTATACTTCACCTGTATTACTATCGAAAAACCTTATTTCTTCAATCTCAACCTTAGTAGAAATCAGATTGAAACAATAACTCAAACCTTATTTCTTTAACAATAGTTTTCTCATTCAATAAGGTTAATAAGGTTTTGCACCAGCAACATTCGTTACTACTAAGGTTATTTCTCAGAATAAGGTTTATATTATTTTTTTCGTTTCTTCTTCTTTTCGACTGACCAACCAAACTTGCCAATTCGTTTTCCCATCCCAAAATAGTGGCCATGACTGTAAACCAAAGGATTGGCTTTAGAGAAACTGAAAGCCTGTTCTTCATTCATATAAGTATCGTCGACCGAAACGCTCACCACTTCTGAAATAAACATGTGATGCGATCCCAGCTCAACGATATCTTTTACGCGGCACTCAATATTTACAGGCGATTCCTCGATAATTGGTGCTTTTACCATTTTGGCGGGTGCCGGAGTCAGGTTCATTTCTTTCCATTTGTTGTATTTGCGGCCCGAGCGACAACCACACCAATCGGTTGCTTTTGCCAGCTTTTCGGTGGTGAGATTGATAACAAATTCGCCGGTGCGCTTTATTATATCGTACGAATGGCGCCCCGGACGAACCGAAATATAACACATTGGAGGATCGCTGTTTATGGTGCCGGTCCAGGCAATGGTTATAATGTTGTATTCTTCAGGATTTTCGCCACAACTTACCATTACTGCTGGTAAGGGATAAACAATTGTTCCGGGTTTCCAGTAGGTTCGTGCCATATTCTTTTGTTTTTCTAGTTTCATTCAAAGATAGAAAATACAGGGCTTCTGCAATAATAAAGCCGGCGCAACCTTTTTTATATTTAACACATCTAATTGAAAAACAAAGGCATGAAAAAACTACTTCTCCTGTTTCTTTTGCTTTCTCTTTTCGCGTGTAACGACGATCCTGACAATCCTGATGTTCTTATTGAATATGGAACAGAATGCGGATGGGGAGCTGGCGAAATTATAAGCATTAGCGAGAATAAAATCGATTATAGCAAATCACGTATGGGAGTGGAAGGCCCGGAAATAGAATCAAAAAGCAAATCAATAAGCGCCGATGAATGGAGCGAACTATCAAATCTGTACGACTATAGTTTCTTCCAAACGCTGGATTACCAATCCATGAATATCAGTTTTGATGGCTGCGATGAAATTATTCGAATAAGCAACCTCGACAATCAACATGAAATCCGCTATGATCCATCAACAGAAATTGAGGGTTTGGAATCGTTTCAGGAACGATTGAATGAGCTTCTTATCGAAATGCGTGACTATTAATCGTTTCCCCGTTCGCAACTTTTGGCAATTGTTATGATGACATTGCTCCCTTTATTAGTCTTTCCTCCAACGTCATGGTGACATTCCTTCTCCGATGCATCTTTCTTCAAACCTCATGTTGACGTTGCTTCCCCTACCAATAGTTTTCCAAATGTCAACTTGATATTACTTCCCCTCAAGGTTTTTCACCAAATGTACTGAGTACATTGCTTCATCTAGCGGTTTTCTGAAGATTGTAGTGAGTATGATGCCCATAAAATGAAAAAGGACCCGATCACTAAAAATCGAATCCTTCCTCACTATATTATAAATGTAAATATTAATCTTCAGGATCTTTCCAGTCGCCATTCTCGCGAATCAGCTGCTCCAGTTCTTCCACCGCGTTTTCGTAAGGAATGTGGCGTTTAATTGGCTTTAAACCTTTATATAGGTTTACCTTGTTGTTGCCGGCTCCCACAAAACCATAATCCACATCGCCCATCTCGCCGGGGCCGTTTACCACACAGCCCATAATACCAATCTTTAAGTGGTCGAGATGTTTAAAATGTGCTTTTACTGCTCGGGTAGTTTCCTGTAAATTAAACAGGGTTCGTCCGCAACCGGGGCACGACACAAATTCGGTTTTAGTAACCCTCATGCGGCTAGCCTGCAATAAAGCAAAACTCAGATCTTTCAACTCGGTGAAAGTAATATTTTCGTTTTCGTTCGATATACAAATTCCATCTCCATATCCGTCAATCAGCAAACCTCCAAGGTCGGCTGCGGCAGTAATCTGAAGATCATCTAAACGACTCTCATTATATTGACGGAAAAGCACAACAGGCACTTTCCAAATATGCGTTTCGAGCGACATAAAGAAGGCACGCAATTCTGCCATTGGATTGGCGTTGTGACTTTCAAGAATCAGCACCGTTTTACGGGTCTGCTTCAATTTCATGATGATCTCGGGGTGCATATCCATAAATCGGTCGAATTCCGCTTTGTCGGTGCGAATGAATTTCATTCTGCCCCAACGCGTACTTTCAAATAAGTATTCCTCGAGCGTAATTACCGGATATTCTTCACCTTGTATATCAAGTATTTTATTCCCTGAGATAAAAAATTCAGGAACGAGTTTACCCCTGATAGGTATCATCTCACGCAGGCTTCTGTCTCCTAGGTCAGCAATAACAACCGGAAGTTGTTTCCCACCCATATTCAATACCGGACGAGTATCGCGGCGCTCGTATTCAAACGGGTTGGTTTGCGCAATCATTGGTGCCGAAATAGGCTCGTGATTCTGATAACGTTTAAAATGATTTACCAGTTTTAAAGCCACCGGAATTTCATTCAGCGGCGCTTCGGTTAACGAAATACGCACTGTGTCGCCAATTCCGTCGCTCAACAACGCTCCCACTCCAACGGCTGATTTTATGCGTCCGTCTTCTCCTTCGCCTGCCTCAGTAACTCCCAAATGAATGGGGAATTTCATATCCTCAAGGCGCATTTTAAAGTTAAGCAAACGAACGGTGTAAACCATAACACGTGTATTGCTTGACTTTATCGACACCACAACATTTTTAAAATCTTCCTTTTTACAAATGCGCAGGAATTCCATCACTGATTCGGCAATTCCGGCTGGAGTATCGCCATAACGGCTCATTACCCTGTCGGAAAGCGATCCGTGGTTGGCACCTATTCGTAATGCTGTTTTGGTTTCTTTCAGCATCTTTAGAAAAGGCACAAACTGCTTTTCAATAATAGCGAGCTCCTGATTATATTCTACGTCAGTGTATATTTTATTTTTGAATTGCGCTCGTTTGTCATAGAAGTTTCCAGGATTGATACGCACCTTCGATACGTACTTGGCAGCAATTTCAGCAAGTCTTGGATTGAAATGGATATCAGCGATCAAAGGAGTATTGTAGCCTCTCTCAACCAATTCCTTCTTGATAACCTGTAGGCTTTCCGCATCCGACATCCCTTTTACCGTTACCCGAACATAATCGGCACCGGCTTTAACCACACGAATGATCTGCTCTATTGTAGCCTCGGTATCCGTGGTGTTGGTATCGGTCATCGTTTGAATGCGGATAGGATGACTGCTACCGACAGGAACTCCCCCGATGTTTACTTCTGCAGTTTCTTGTCGTTGATAGCGGGTTAAATCTTTAATATAGTTGAAATTACGATCTTTCATCAGTTAATCTGTTAAGCTGAGTTGCAAATTTAACCTAATGCTTCTAAAATAAAAAGAATAGTCTATTTTTGTTTCGTATTCTATTTATATGATTGTTGAAACAAGGAATATCACGAAATTGTTTGGGAAACAGAAAGCCTTAGATGCTATCAGTTTTACTGTAAACAAAGGCGAACTGGTAGGTTTTTTAGGTCCGAACGGTGCCGGGAAATCAACCACCATGAAAATCATCACCGGCTTTCTTCCACAAGATGCCGGCGATATTATGATCGATGGACAAAAAGTATCGGGACAAAACCTCGAATATAAGAAGCAAATTGGCTACTTACCCGAGCATAATCCGCTTTATACCGACCTTTATGTGAAGGAATTTTTGGAGATAACAGCGGGTTTTTACCACCTGAAAAATAAAAAGCAACGTGTTGCCGAAATGATTGAGCTCACGGGTCTGGGAATTGAGCAGCACAAAAAAATACGTGCCCTCTCGAAAGGTTACCGCCAGCGTGTGGGATTAGCACAGGCATTAATTCACGATCCGTCGATATTGATTCTGGATGAACCTACAACCGGTCTGGACCCTAACCAGCTGGAAGAAATCCGGGCGCTGATACGCGAGATAAGCAAGGAGAAAACGGTAATTCTGTCGTCGCACATTATGCAGGAAGTAGAAGCTGTTTGCAATCGCGTGCTGATAATCAACAAGGGAAAAATTGTTGCCGATGGTAATATTTCGGACGTAAAAGCCGGAATCAACATTCAAAACCAGGTTGTAATTGCCGGATTTAAAGAACAAGTTTCAGAAAAGCAGCTGTTACAAATCCCCGGCGTAAACAGGGTTGCCAAAAATGAGTTGGGTTGGGAAATTGAAGCAAAAAATGAAGCCGATATCCGGCAGAACATTTTTCAGTTTGCTGTTACCAATAAACTCACATTACTAACCCTTTTTGAAAAGCAACAAAATCTTGAGAATGTTTTTCATCAGCTTACCCGATAAATCAACCTGCACCTCAAAATGCATCCTGAAGTTTCAGTAATACTACCCTATTTTAACGCCGAACTCACTCTGCAGCGCGCTATCAGCAGTATTCTAGAACAAAGTTTTACCAATTTCGAACTGCTTTTGGTTAACAACAACAGCACCGACAAAAGTGCAGATATTGCCGGGCAGGCATTGCAAAACGATTCACGTATTGTCTTGCTTGATGAGAATATTCCGGGTGTAGTCAATGCCATGAATTGCGGATTAAAAAACGCCCGTGCCCGGTTCATTTCCCGTATGGATGCTGATGATGTTGCCCATCCGGAAAAACTGCAAAAACAATACAACTACCTCGAAAATAATCCGATAATTGATTTTTTGGGCAGCGAAGTCGAATATGTTCCTCACATCGCAGAGAATAAAGGCTTCCGGAGATTTGTAGATTGGGCAAACTCGTTTCACACGCCTCAAGAAATTGCTTTGAAACAGTTTATTGAGATTCCGGCAATTAACCCAACCATCTTTTTTCGGCGTGAACTATACGAAAAATATGGTGGCTGCCGCGACGGCAATTTCCCCGAAGACTACGAAATGCAACTGCGCTACCTGAGCCACGGAACAAAAATGGCTAAACTACCCGAAAAGTTGCTGGAGTGGCACGACTACTCCACTCGCTTAACCCGCACTGATGAGCGATATTCCACTGAAGCTTTTTTTCAAACCAAAGCTGCTTATTTTAAAAAGTGGTCGGAGCAACACAATCCGTTTCACCCCAACATTTGGATTTGGGGAGCCGGGCGTAAAACCCGCCAACGAAGTGCTTTTCTTCAAGAACAGGGGCTGAATATCGAGGGTTATATCGACATCAAAAAAACAAAACCCGATGCTCTGTTTTATAAAGAACTTCCCGAACCCGGGCAGCTGTTTATTGTGTCGATGGTAACAAATACGGGAGCAGGAGAAAAAATCAGGGAGTTTTTAATTCAACGCAATTATGCAGAAGGAAAGGATTTTATCCTGATGGGCTAAATAGAAATACCGATAAATGCAGAATATTCTCTAAATTCAGCACTTCATCGGAAAAAGCTGAATTACCAAATGATAACACTGTTTATTTGACCAAAATTAAAATCATCTAATTATGAAACAGTTGTTATTTTTTCTGATAGTCATTTTTGTTGCGCACAATCCATCAAAAGCACAACCAACCAACAGTCCTTTCGAAGGAACTACCTGGAATGTAATCCGGGAAAGATTATTTAACGGCGAAAATGCACAGGCTTATCGCTTTGAAGATGATATTCGTTTTCAGCTAATCGGCGCAAAAACGCATCAGGATTCGGCCATTGTTACGCAAATGATTGCCGAATTAAACGAACTGTTTGAAACCGTTCAAATAAAAATGGTAGACACCGAACCCAACTTCAAACTAACCATAACACAGGAAGCAGGAGGTCAATCATCCAATGCCATACAGTTAACTTCAGGTTACAGTATAATATCGGTAAATCTGGAACTTGGAATTTCAGGAGCTTTGAGCGATAAAGAATCAGTAAAACAAATCTATTATCACACCATTCGCCAATTCACAAAGCTTTCCGCACCGCAGTCTGGAAGCTCCGTTTACGGCGGTATTTTTGATTCACCAGCAGCCTCTGATGCTGAATTTAAGGAAATAGATAAAGATCTTCTTAAGAAGCTATATTCTCCCGATTTCCATAAGAATCTTAAAGAAAGCACGGTTAGAAAACACGGCCATCAACAATATTTAGATTTGAGGTACCACAATCTGATTAAATACTTGTCGTACTCATTTAAAGCAATTTTAATACTATTTGGATTCCTTTTTTTCCTCTCTAAAGAACCTAAAAGAAAACAAAATCCCGGTTTACTTTTGTATATAAAACAAAGGACAATAATCCTGTTAATACTTCCTTTTATCTACTCATTCATCACAACAACCGGCGATCTTTCATCCTTATTGATAGCCAGTCCGGCTTCTTTTGCAATCAACTTTCTGGCAACAACTATTTACGCAGTGCTGGTGCTCATTATTATCTATTATTCCGAGCCTTTTTTTCTGAAAAAGATAAATAGTTTTGCAGGAAAACAGGCTTTCCTATTTCTAAGTACAAATTTTGCAGCCTTTATTGTTCCTTCGTTAACGATCTTTCCTTTTTTTATGTTATCAGGCAAACTAATGTATTCTGGGTTTCATCCTGTTTCTTTCTGGTCGCAAGGTTCACAGACATTTACAATTGTTTTTGTGGCGGCATTAAGGGTGTTCTACAATTTCATTCAATATCGCACTCAAAGCATGGTAAATGAAAAAGACGTTGAATTGGCCAAAATGAAAGAACTAAAAAACCAGGCCGAATTGAATGCTTTACATTCGCGAATTAATCCGCACTTTTTATACAATTCGTTAAATTCAATTGCCAGCCTGGCTCACACCGATGCCGACAAAACCGAGAACATGGCCACCGGACTTTCCGATCTGTTCAGGTACTCGATCAATAAAGAAAACAAAACCTTTGTGTCGGTTGCCGAAGAACTGGAAATGGTAAAAAAATATCTTGAAATAGAAAAAACGCGTTTTGGTAACCGGTTGACATACGAAATAAATGCTGAAGAAAGTGCCATGGAAAAACAAATTCCAAAATTCCTAATTCAGCCACTGGTAGAAAATGCGGTAAAACACGGGCTTTCGAAAATGAAAGGCACGGGAAAAATCAGGGTGGAAGTTAAACAACTGGAAAAAGATATGTCAATTTCTATTTTTGACAACGGTCCCGATTTCCCGGATGAACCGGTTAGTGGTTACGGCCTGCAAAACCTGCACGATAAACTGGATATTATATACGGAAACCAGGCGCTTATTAACTGGGAAAACGGTGCGAATAAAAATTTTACTATTATGCTGAAAAATCAGTTTGAATTATGAATACCGGACAAGCTTATAAAACAATAGCAGTTGACGACGAACCTTTGGCACGTTTGCGATTGCAGACATTGCTTGGCGAATATCCGGAGAAATTTGAATTGGTTGCCGAGGCTGAAAACGGCGATGAAGCCGTTGAAAAAATCAATCGCTTAAAACCGGAGTTCGTTTTTCTCGACATTCAGATGCCCGAAACCAATGGTTTTGAAGTGCTTAAAAAACTACACTACCTGCCCAAAGTAATTTTTTGCACGGCTTACGACGAGTTTGCCCTGCAGGCTTTCGACACCAATTGTATCGATTACCTCGTAAAACCACTCACCAGGGAACGTTTTGCAAAAACCATCGAAAAAATTGAGCAATTGAATGGAAGCACTCCAGAAATTAACCTCGATAATCTGATCGCCCAATTCAGCAGAGAATACAAAAAGAACGATGCCACCTCCATTCCGGTTAAAGTTGGCGATCGTGTAATTTTTGTGCGACTCGACGAGGTATCCTTCTTTCAGGCCGATGAGAAGTATGTTACAGTTGTTACCAAACACTCGAAATCGTACACTTTGGATTCGAGCTTAAAAAAGCTGGAAGAAAAACTTCCCGACAATTTTATTCGTGTTCATAAATCGTATCTCATCAATAAAAATCTTTTAAAAGAAGTTAGAAAGCACTTTAACAATCGTTTTGTGCTGATTATCGACGATTACAGCCAAAGTAAAATTACTAGCGGAAGAAGTTATTATCAGGAAATAAAAGCACTTTTTGAAATGTAACCACGTAATTGTTTTTATTCAGAACCATCTCGCTATTCAGAATAATTTCAAATAAGCTTTTTTATTCAAAATAAACCTATTACATTTGCCAACGCTACGTGGAAAGATTTGAGATTGATTGCAACCACATGAAAAAAACGCTAAAACAATCGCATTTTTCAATATCAATCGAATATCCCGCAGTTTTAAAATTTAGTATTTAATCTACTGATTAACTTCAGTTTAAAAAGGGATTTTATGAATTATTTATTTACAAGCGAATCAGTATCGGAAGGCCACCCGGATAAGGTAGCCGACCAGATTTCAGATGCATTACTCGACCAGATTCTGGCTTTTGATTCGAACTCGAAAGTAGCCATTGAAACACTGGTTACAACCGGACAGGTAGTTGTTGCCGGCGAGGTAAAATCGCAGGCCTATGTTGATGTGCAGGAAGTTACACGAAACGTAATTAACCAGATTGGTTATACCAAAGCGGCCTACCGTTTTGATGGTGATTCGTGTGGTGTTTTAACTGCCATTCACGAACAAAGTGATGACATTAACCGCGGTGTTGACCGTGAAGAAAAAACCGAACAAGGTGCGGGCGACCAGGGAATGATGTTTGGATATGCCTGTAAAGACACTGAAAACTATATGCCGTTAACGCTCGATCTGTCACACAAAATTTTGCAGGAGCTTGCTGTTATCCGTCGCGAAGGCAAAGTAATGACTTATTTGCGCCCCGACTCAAAATCGCAGGTGACTGTTGAGTATAGCGACTCGAATGAGCCCGTGAAAGTGCATACCATTGTGGTATCGACACAACACGATGAGTTTGATGCCGACGAGCCCATGCTGGCAAAAATTAAGGAGGATGTGATCAACATTCTTATTCCACGCGTAAAAGCGCAATTGTCGGAAGAAGTGCAGGATTTATTTGGCAACGACATTATTTACCACGTAAACCCGACTGGTAAATTTGTTATTGGCGGGCCACACGGCGATACCGGGTTAACCGGACGAAAAATTATCGTTGACACCTACGGCGGCCGCGGAGCTCATGGCGGTGGTGCTTTCTCGGGAAAAGATCCATCAAAAGTTGACCGCTCGGCTGCTTATGCATCGCGCCACATTGCTAAAAACCTGGTGGCAGCAGGTGTTGCCAACGAGATTTTGGTGCAACTGGCTTATGCCATTGGTGTTGCCCAGCCGGTGGGTGTTTTTGTAAATACCTACGGCCGTTCGAACGTGAGTGTAAGCGACGGAGAAATTGCGGAAAAAGTAAAAGCTATTTTCGATCTTCGCCCGGCAGCCATTGAGGAACGATTGAAGCTACGTAATCCTATTTACCAGGAATCGGCAGCTTATGGACACATGGGCCGTGAGCCCAAAACAATTACAAAAACTTTCGAGTCGCCATACAGTGGCAAGGTTACCAAAGAGTTGGAACTTTTTACTTGGGAAAAACTCGACTTTGTTGACACGATTAAAAAGACTTTCGGGCTATAGTTCCGAGGGTGAGTATTAATATACGCCAGAAGGACGGTACGTGTTGCCGTCCTTTTTTTATTCAATTTTTTGCAGAGGAGTTGCAGTTTAAAAAAAAGGTATTATATTTGCACCCGCGTTCACAAAGACATTTCATTTGAAATAAAAATATATTGCGGGATGGAGCAGTTGGTAGCTCGTTGGGCTCATAACCCAAAGGTCGTCGGTTCAAGTCCGGCTCCCGCTACTCAGATAAGCCAGAGGAATTTTTCTTCTGGCTTTTTTCATTTAAAACCACCTAGATGTTTACAGTTTACGCCCTTTACTCTAAAGATTTCAACAAAATTTATATCGGGATGACTTCTGATCTTGAGAAGCGGTTTTTTGCACACAACAACCTGCCAAAAGGTTGGACAGCGAAATTCCGACCGTGGATCATTGTTCATGCCGAAGAATTTAATTCAAAGAAAGAAGCGCTCCAAAGAGTAAAACAACTAAAATCTGCTAAAGGAAGAGAATCTATTTGGAATTTAATTGACTCAGGCAGTTGGTAGCTCGCTGGACTCATATCCGCCAACTGGCGGACGTCGGGACGGCTCCCGCTACTCAGATAAGCCAGAGGAATATTTCTTCTGGCTTTTTTCATTTCAAAAAAGCTCAAAATAAATATCCCTGCTTCTGCAGGGATGCTCAATCACCTAATCTAACTAAACCAGGATCTTACTATGAAAAAAATGCTTACAGGCCCTTTGAACCTGTAGCATTCATTTATACGATGATTATTGGTGTGTGGTTATAATAAATCAAATAAACAGCTTAACTTTTCGTTGCAACACATGATATACCTCGCTTCAGAAAACTTTGTTAAAACTTACAAAACACAAGCAACACTTGAACAATTAGACCTTAATTTGTTTCATAGGTAAACGAAAAACTGTTCAACATATCATGATCAAATCAGAATACCATATCGCAAAAATGGACTGTCCTTCCGAAGAGAATATGATTCGGATGAAACTGGACGGAATTCAAGCCATAAAGAAACTGGACTTTGACATTGAAAACCGCAACCTTACTGTTTTTCACTCCGAAGAAGATGAAGAAATTCTGTCGCGATTGGAATCTCTGAACTTTGGCGCAAAACTTTCGGCCACCCGCGAGGTAGATGAAAACGAGTTTGCAACGGAGAGTTCCGACGTACAATCGAAACTACTTTGGTCGGTTCTTTTAATCAATTTCGGCTTTTTCATTATTGAAATGACCACGGGATTGATATCAAGATCAATGGGATTGGTAGCCGACTCACTTGATATGCTTGCCGATTCGTTTGTATACGGGCTCAGTCTTTGGGCCGTTGGTTCAACAGTTATGCGAAAAAAGAAAGTTGCACGACTAAGCGGTTACTTTCAGCTTACGCTTGCCTTACTGGGTATTATTGAAGTGGTGAGGCGCTTTATACAATTTGAAGCCATGCCCGATTACCGCATGATGATCGGCATATCGGTTTTGGCACTTATTGCCAACGCCATTTGTTTGCTTCTGCTCCAAAAATCAAAAAGTAAGGAAGCACATATGAAAGCCAGTATGATATTTACCTCTAACGATGTAATTATTAACAGCGGCGTGATTATGGCCGGTGTGCTGGTATTGGTAACGCAATCGAAATATCCGGATTTAATAATTGGTTCAATCGTATTTCTGATTGTTGTCAGAGGGGCGATACGAATACTAAAACTTGGAAAATAATACCGATTATAACTTTATCCTTCAACAGATTAAAATTTATTATTTTACCACATAATCAATTAAATTCCACAACTCAATACGCTCAATGATGCGTGCGTCGTTTGTTTTTTTCATCATTTCGCTAAAATCCTCTTCCGCATGTATCGCTTTAAACGATTCGGCAAAACTAACTTCCAAAGCGTAGGAATAATCCGAAAAAGTATTCATTGTAACATATTGGTATGGCCTGCTGGTACCACGCGGAAATATTGCCTCCCAAAGTCCCCAGCCAATAGTTCTCCCCGAGCGTATCGATTCCTGGTGAATCGGCATCCAAACATCCTTCTCCAACGCTTCATATTCCGAACCTTTCCCGGGCTCCACTTTCATATAATTCACCTGAATGAAATGCGCCGGATCTTCAAAAGGAATTGGCGGAATTGCCGCCACAGTTTTATACAACTCCGACCGAACAATTTCGCTTGCCTTGTTGGTGCGATCCATTATTTCTCTCAAACTCATATTGCTATGAACCTTGGCCGGAATTTCAAGATTCCACGGGGTTTCCAGTTTTTCCGGATCGTTATAAGCTGTAATTGCCACATAGTTGTAACTATCTGCCGAACCAGCAAATTCAACTGCATATAAAGTCCAGCTAGCAATTATCCCCTGCCTTATCCTTTCCTGGTGCATAGGTTCCCATATTTTCTGCTGCACCTCGAGGTATTTCAGGTGATTTTCAGGTTTTACTTTAAAGTACTCAACAACCACATATAACGGATCAGCAGCCTTTACCGGCACCGATGCAAAAACAAATACGCTACAGAAAACAATCGCCGAAATAAAAAATGTACCCACGGCGAAATGTGATGATTGTTTATTTTTCATTCGTTTATATTTTTAATTTTCAATGGTAACACATGTAACTCGCCTGAAACATAACGATCCTCTCATTTTATATTTCTTACCATGCTCGTTTCTTGGCAGTAGGCTTTTTGTTAAAGATTAATCCAGTACGACATTTTTACTATCAGCCCTCTGTTCTTAGAAACCATTCCATCGGGCAAAAAGTTCTCGGTATAAACAATAAATAAATCAGAAACGGGAGCAAATCGCCACTGTAACCTCGAATTGATATTAACATTATCCGCTTGTTCGTTATACTGAATAAAATTGGTCCAGAAGATTTTCTCGGTGAATGTAAAATCAATTCGTGGCCCAACCAGCCAAAAATCTCCGCTTGGATAGGGATCGGGCAAATCGATTTTGTTATACGAATAATTCATTGCTAAACTGAAAATGGGTTTAATCCGGAAACGAAAAGTTCCCGACATATTTGTTGCATTCCCATTGTAAAAGCCACCATATCCCGCTCGGATATCGAATGAAAAATCCTTTCTGCTATTTGAGGAATAACTGGCATTTAACCCGTTCCAGGTATATTCCGTCCCCGCTGGCAAAGATTCTGTTCCCTCTTTAAACTGCCTTGTGGGGTCAAAATCGTTAAACAATTTCACATAGATATTTTGCCACTCCAAATTTACACGGCTGGAATTTAAAAAGTTTATACTGTAACCCGTTTCCATCTCTTTGTCGGTAAATTCCCAATTCGTGTCGAGATAGTAATTCGACCGGAAACTTGGGCCGTGTGTGCTAATTGTTTTGCTGTCGGGATAAAAACTGTAGCGCACAAAGGGGCCAAAAGTAAAGTAGCCGGTACGCGGGAAGAATCCCATTTCGGCATTAAAGTTCTCGGCAACATATTCATGTGTCCAAAATGCCATAAGTTTTCGGGTATTATACCGAACGCTTGTTCCGTGTGCCCAATGTTTTGAGGTATTAACAGGGTCATCGGAGTTAAAATAATAGAAACTGCCATCCCATTTATCATCAGTCGACATTAAATTGTATTGCAGCCCATAAACGCGGTTGTACTCATTTTGTGTTCCAAAATCATATCCGTCTTCCTGGTCTTTAGAGAAATTGATGCCCTGTTTCATGGCAATAATAGCGGATATATTAGATCGTCCGAAAACCTGTTTTTTAAACGATGCAACCGTGTAATTATAAGCCGGCGTATCATCAAACCCATCATTCATCTGGTGTTTGGTTTGGGCATTTAAAAAGCCTACACGCATGCCGTCTCCCACCTGTCCGCTTAAACGAGCACCAAATATCATGGGCGACGACAAACCAATACGGCGTGAGAAAAACACCTGCGACTGACGGAAACCAAAATCACTGAAAAGGTCGCTGTTCTCCATAAAAAACTGGCGACGCTCGGGGTAAAACAGCTCGAAACGGGTAACGTTTGTTTGCTGGCGGTCGACTTCAACCGTTGAAAAATCGGGATTTAAAGTCAGGTCGAGATTTAAAGAAGTTGACAAGGCTACTTTTCCGTCGAAACCAGCATTCCAGTCCCAACCAATATTGTTATTTACCGAAAGATCCTTCTGCGATGCCGAACCCGAAACATAAGGAATAATACTAATGTTTGAGCCAGCTTCAGGCGGCGTACTATCCCATTTCAGTTCTCCTGAATAGGTTAACGCGGTGGGCTGATATTGCCTTTTAACTGTAGTCCAGGTCGAGCGTTCGTTTCTTTTCAAATCATTTCGCACAAACTGTATATTCCAGTTGCTGATATCATCTGCATACCGAATTGATTTAAAAGGAATTTTTATTTCGGCGGTCCAACCTTCATTCGTTTTTTTTGTTTTTGAGTACCACACGTTATCCCACGAATCGGAAATAGCCATAAAACCACCGCCACCACCTGTAACTACACCTTCCATTTGTACACCCAAAGGCGTAATGGTAAATGCGTAACCATTTGTCAGGTCGTCGAAAGGATCGATAACCAACATTAAATAGTCGTTGTTTCGTTCCCTGTAATCCCTTCTCAACGATTCAACAATGTAGTTTCCCGGCAACTCATCGAAACAGGTCACTCCCACATATAAGTTATTATCATCGTAAAGAATACTGGCTTCGGTTTTCGAGAATGCGGTCGTATCGTCCGTCGGGTACTGCCGGTGAAAATCTTTTGCTTTATCGGCTGTTTGCCACACCGCTTCATCAAGTACCCCATCAATAGTAATATTCGCTTCGGTTTTTTTGATTTCCAAGGTCTTCTCCGGAATCCGTTTCCCCTTTGTTCGTGAAATTAGCGAGAGTTCAAATCGGTCTTGTGCACTTCCCTCGAAAATCGAGATCATCCCCATTAATAGAATAAGCAATCCGCCTAATCCATAATTCTTAGTTCGGTTCATTTGGTTTTTTTAAATAGGAAGCTTTTAGTTTACCCCCTTCCTGTTTAACAATATATTATTGCGATTTATCAGTTGCCCATTTATATAAGCTATAAATGAACAATGCTGTTAGATGGTTAAAATATCAGAAGGTTTAATTAAAACATATTTGAAACGATAAATAAAAGCTTTAAAGGGATGAATCGTTTCCTTTGGCAAGTTGTAATCCTTTGGATTAACGTTGCGGTATACTACAAAACGTCAACAGGTTACGCCCATTTTTCATAAATCTATGCGGTTGTCAACCTAAAAGAATACCAATCCGTCTATAAAATCGCCCGGTTCTTCTATTTCATTTTAATAGATGAATCCTTGCGCTTAGATTTGAATCAAATTAAAAAAGCAAAAGACATGAAACGAGCATGAGATAGATTTTCAATTATAGGCGAATAATTACAATCATGCGAGTTCCATCTTATACCATAATAACAAACAATTTTAATAAGATGAAAACAAAAATTAAACAAGTAACAGCAGCAACATTAATCGTTCTTTCGTTAATGGTAATTGGAATAAATGCATCGGCAACAAAACTTACGGGTTGTAAAATCGTTGAATCATCGCTTGAGTTGGAAGACTGGATGACCGATGAAACAATTTGGAGCACCGCAAATACAACTGCATTTGCACAGGAAAAAGATGTAAATATGGCTTTTGAATCTTGGATGACAAACGATGAAATCTGGAATGTAAATTACCATTTTGTGGCTGAAACAGAAACTAGCCTTGAAATCGAAAACTGGATGATCGATGCAGAAAACTGGGATGTAAATGATTTGATGAAAGGATCGGAATTGGCACTTGAAATCTGGGAAGAGTAGCCTTTTTACAAAAGTATCCCGGCCTTTATTAAGACCGGAATACTCTCCCTAACCAAACAGGGTTTACTATGAAAAAAATGCCTACACAACCATTGCCATGTAGCATTTAGTATACGAGTTTAATTTGTATAAGGTTTATCAAAAACATTCCGTATTAAAATGAAAAAGCGGGCCCTGGAAATCCAGAGCCCGCTTTTCTATTTAGCGTAAATATGTTTTACTGTTTTACTCGTTCGCTGTATGAGCGGTCGGCAGTGCTTACGCGAATTACGTCGCCTTCGTTTATAAACATTGGCACCATAAGTTCCGCACCTGTTTCAACAGTTGCCGGTTTTAAGGCTGTTGAGCTGGCAGTGTTACCTTTTTCACCAACAATGGTTGAAGTAATTTTTAATTCAACTTTATCGGGCATTTCTGCTGTTAAAGGCAATTCTTCTTCGGCATGAAACTGAATTTCAATTAGCTGTCCCTCTTTCATCAGGTCGTTGTTTTCAACCATCGAATCAGGAATGGAAATCTGCTCGTATGTTTCAGTATTCATTACATTTAATCCCATATCATCGCGATACAGGAACTGGTAAGGACGGCGCTCAACACGAACCTCATCAACCTTAACACCTGAATTAAATGTATTTTCGATTACCTTTCCGTTTTTAACGTTTTTAAGTTTTGTACGTACGAAAGCCGGACCTTTACCCGGTTTTACGTGTAGGAATGAGACAATGATGTAAATATCACCTTTGAACATAAAACACATTCCGTTTTTAAAATCTGCTGTAGAAGCCATGATAAATTAATTTCTTTTTATATGCAGTGCAAAAATAATTAAATCCGTTAAAAATCAAGCATTTCAAAACGCTTTTACTTAAAAGCCGAAAATCTACTTTAAACTTTGTTCTACGCCATTAATTTTATAATGTTTTATAACGGCTTTAAGCGAACCCACCTGCATGTCGAACTCGATGTATACCGGTACCTTTTCTTCTTTTGCCAGGTAAAACCGCACCCCGTCCGACTTTTCAAGCACTTTACCTTTCCGTACCGAGGGTGTTAACACGTGGCAATCTACCGTTCCAACATCGGTTTTAACCTTTTCGTCGCGCAAATACTGTATCGATATGTCCGATATTTTATCGGCATTAATAGTAGGATAAATAACCGCATCGCCGGGCTGAAGATTCTCGAATGGATTTTTGTGTACGAAATAAAAGAACACCGAAACCAGATCGAGAAGATCATCAGGAACGGCACGCCACCCACTACGGCTGCTGTTTATCGAGTCAACATCGTGGTAAAAAAGTGTTTCCGTGTAACGACGGTAGTTTCCTTCTTTTACATTTCGGATTGTTTTTACCGGAAGGCGCGTTTCGGCATCAACATACGTTTCGTAAATATCGTAAACGCCATATAGTTTATTGGCCAGCCCCGTTGTTTTTCCCATTACGTGGTAATGAATGGCGGGCCGACCATTAAAAACCGTATCACTTATGGTCATTTCAGCTTCGCCACCTTTAACGAAACTAAATTTCAGGTTAAACTTTATTGAAATATCCTCGGCACTTGTTGTTTGTATTGCCAGGAAAAAAACGATTAGTATGGAGAATAACTTGTTCATTTTAATATTTTGTTTTTTGGAATGGTTGCTACAAAATCCTTTAAATAAAAAGGCTCGAAATAAGCAACGTCTTCAAATTCCTTTTTGTTGTACTTAATTTCTGCCAGATTTTGCATAAATCGTGCCGTTGTTTTATCGGGCCCGTTAAACAAGGCATTTGCATGCGTTATTTTTTCGCGGCATTTATCGGCGCCATTTCCAAAAAACAATATTTTTTTTGTTTGAAGATGATCTGCAAATGAGTTTTCATCAATAATTTCAGCAGTAACTTCGCTTACTGCCTTTCCTCCTTTTTCGTACACAGCGGTATAAACTTCCATACGTCGGGCGTCAATCATCGGGCAAAACAACAGTTCTTCCCCATCAGCAGCGTTGTAAAATTCGTCGGCATTTTCGGCAACGTAATGTCCCATTGCTTCTATCGAACCAATACCAATAAGCGGTTTTCCCAATCCGTAACACAGCCCTTTCGCCACCGACACACCAATGCGCAAACCGGTGTACGATCCCGGGCCTTTACTTACCGCTACTGCATCAATTTTATTAATGTCTAAATTATTCTCACTTAAAAGATCTTCAATAAAAACGGTGAGTAACTTCGAGTGATTTAATCCCTCGGTACTTTCCTTTTGGTATAGCGTTTTACCGTTTTCTGCCAATGAAACCGAACAAACTTCGGTCGATGTTTCGATATTTAAAATAATTGCCATTTGAGTTCTTTTAACAAACTTCTGCAAAAATAGTTAAAGCTGAAGAAACTTTCCATTTAAAACCAAGCCGTCGAGTTTCATTTTTTTTGCCGTCTGCAGCGCATCCTCTTCCGTATGAACGATGGGTTCGCCACCTGCGTTAAACGAGGTATTTATCAGTGCTTTTATGCCGAACTTTTCATCCAAACGTTTTAACAAAGCAAACAAAAATGGATTATCCGATTCTTTTGAAATGCTTTGAAAACGTGCAGTTCCATCGGCATGAATTGCGCCGGCTATTTCCTGTTGCTTTTCGGTCAGAATAGCAAAATCGAGCAACATGAATTTCGATAAAGGATGAACTTCCGCCTGGCCGGTAAAATACTTTACATTTTCTTCTAAAGCCACCGGTGCCAGCGGACGGTACCATTCGCGGCCCTTTTTCTCCATGCTCAGTTTATTCGACAGTTCTTTCGATCCGGCAAATGCTAAAATACTGCGGTTTCCCAAAGCGCGCGGCCCGGCTTCTCCAAAATTATTGCAAACCCCAATCAGCTTTTTAGCAGCCAGTTCATCGGCCACTTTATTTATCGTTTCCTCCGAAAAATCAACCTTGTAATTTTCAATTCCCCAATTGTTTAAATAAGCTGAGTTTACCTCCACTTTTCCATGCTTTTTCCACTCGGCAAAAGCTGAAGCTCCCAATGCTAATCCCGAATCTTCAGTGCAAGGCGGAATAAAAACATTCTGAAACATTCCGCTATTTACAATACGTGTGTTAGCCACAATATTTAAGGCCGATCCACCGGTGTAGTACAAATTTTCTGCACCGGTTTTTTCTTGCAATTCCTGCAGCTTATTTACTATCTCCTGCGAGAAAAGCTCCTGTAGAGTAGCAGATACATCCTGAATAAAGGGATCTTTTTGGTTAAACGATTTCAGATCGACTCCCCAGTCATTTTTGGCAGCTTCGAAAAACACTGATGTTTTTCCCCAAATATCCTGAAAGAAATTGTTGCTCTTCAGCCAATCACTCAACTCGGGGCGGTAATTTCCGAGCCCCGAAAATCCCATAAATTTTCCGGGAACGGCATTTTGTTCGGGCAGCTTTGCCCCGATAATGGCAAACACCAGTGCATTGGCATTAAACAATGTTGAGTAGGGTTTTAAATCCCAATGATATTCGAGCCACTCAAATTGGCCGTCTTGATATACTGCAGCCGAGAAATTGCTTAAACTGGCACCACCATCAAAATGAACCAGCAGGCTGTTGTCCTGCAGGTTTCCGTAAAATGGTAGACACGAGAACATATGCGCCATCTCATGATTCAGTACCCACGCTTCTTTTTCTTCGCCAAACCACCAGCATTTGCCTTTTTCCAAACCGGTGGCTAATTTCTGGCTTAACGGCGCTTCAAAACGCACTTCACCACTTTGCAGCAAAAAGGTGCGCCCCACCACATTATCAACAAAAACCAGGTCGTAATCTTTGCCCAGTAGTTTCTTTTCTTTTAAAATCGATTTCAGATGAATATGAAGCGAATTATCTCGTTTGCGGCGCGAAATCCTTTCCTGTTGTAAAAACCACTCTACTTTCCCGTTTTGCATCAAAGCCAGATTATGGTCGTGTGCATAAAACGGATGTTCATAATCAATCCGATCCTGAATACCATATATCGCTAAAGTGGGCTTGTTCTTGTTCATTAGAATAAATCGAAAGAGAACTGCATGGAAACAACAATAAGCAACAAAAGAATAAAAAGTAACTCGCTCCAGAAGCGGCTTTTCATAAAAACAAAATAGTTAGCAATGAGGAAAGTAACGGGAATTGCAGTAATAACCAGCATTTCCTGCGAGGTTACCGGGTTTAAAGCAAATCCTGCCAGCGAAAAGATAAAAATCCAGAAAAATACAATAAAGTATTTTCGCGAGCTGATCTTTTTTGTATCGTATTGCCCAAACATCCCAATACTTCCGGCAATAGTAAATAAGATTAGCGCTCCCAGGTACACCTGCAAGGGAATATTTGAGCGGAAATGATTAACGGGTGTAACAATACTTTCTTTCATCATATTCAGCACCTCGAGCCAGCTGTCGGTTAACACAGCATAAGCTGCTGAAAAAGCAAATGGTAGTAAAAATCCCAGGAGCAAGGTGCTAAATTCACGCCAGCCAACTTCGCGGCCCAGCAAGGCTATTCCCACAATAAATGCAGGTAGCAGCACCGTAACATCCAGATAGAAAAGTGCTCCTACTCCCAGCAAAAAACCGACATCGAAAGTGGAAGCGTAGCCCTTTTTTGTATCAAAAATGCCAAACAGTCGATAAACGGCAAGCAGCATAAATAAAGCGCCAAAATATACCGGGTGCAAAGTATGCATTGGAACAAAACCACCTACAATAACCACAAACAGCAAAGCAGGCAGCTTACTTTTTATACGAATGAACATGTACCGGTCGTTTACCAACTGCATGGTATAGGCCAGTAATACGGCCATAACGATTCCGATAATAACCTGCACCAGCGGTTTGTCGTGAACCACTTGGTGAATAAAATTAAAAAGGATGTTTTGATCTTCGCCCGGAAAATAGTTATAAGCGAACGGGTGCTGCAAACTCTTAATCCATAGTGCAATTGTTACCAAAGGCACCAGGAACAAACTTACAGAACTGTTCGACTTTAACTTTTTTAGTATCATGCCATTTTGTTTCTCAACATTTAGGGTTTCCGAGACTCCGGACTTTGCCCTCTCATAAAAACGGCAAAAGTCCGGGATCTTTTTATCAGCCAGGATTACAGATCGAATCCCAGGTCTTTACGATAATATTTTCCTTCGAATTCGATATGTGCGGCGTTTTTAAATGACGTAGCCAGGGCATCGTTCATATCCGCTCCGTATGAACTTATCGAAATCACACGGCCTCCGGCTGTAACCACATCGTCGCCTGCTTGTTTTGTTCCTGCGTGAAAAACCAGACTGTCACTTACCTTCTCTGTTCCGGTAATCACTTTCCCTTTTTCGTAATCTCCCGGATATCCGCCTGAAACCAGCATTACAGTTACGGCAGCACGATCGTCGAATTCAATTTCTTTTTCGCCAAGTGTACCGGTGGCAGCTCCATCGAGCAGCTCCACAAAATCAGATTTTACACGCAACATAACCGCTTCCGTTTCCGGATCTCCCATGCGTACGTTGTATTCGATAACATACGGCTCGTTGTTTACATTTATCAGTCCGAAAAAGATAAAACCACAGTAATCGATTCCATCTTTTGCCAAACCAGAAACCGTTGGTTCTATAATTTGTTTTTCTACTTTTTCCATGAAAACAGCATCGGCAAACGGCACAGGTGTAATGGCTCCCATTCCGCCGGTATTCAATCCGGTATCGCCTTCGCCAATTCGTTTATAATCTTTTGCTTCCGGCAGAATTTTATAGTCCTTTCCATCGGTTATCACAAACACCGAAACTTCCACTCCACTCAGAAACTCTTCGATAACCACTTTGCTGCTCGCCTCGCCAAACTGCCCGTCGAGCATTTCTTTTAGCGAATTTTGTGCTTCTTCCAGCGAGTCGATGATTAACACACCTTTTCCCGCGGCCAAACCATCGGCTTTCAGTACATACGGCGATTTCATGGTTTTCAGGAAATCAATTCCCTTTTCCACATTGTCAGCAGTTACCGTAAAATATTTTGCGGTAGGAATTTCGTGTCGCACCATAAAAGCTTTCGAAAAATCTTTGCTTCCTTCAAGCTCGGCACCGGCTTTTTTCGGGCCAACAACTTTTACCGATGCCAATTCAGGATCGGCAGCAAAGAAATCGTGTAATCCTTCAACCAGAGGCACTTCCGGACCAACTAACATCAGGTCGATATTGTTTTCGAGCACCAATGTTTTTATTTTCTGAAAATCAGAAACACTGGCATCCAGATTGGTTCCCAATTCAGAAGTACCGGCATTTCCCGGTGCAAAAAATAAATTATCTACTTTTTCGCTTTGTTTAATTTTCCATCCCAAAGCGTGCTCTCTTCCTCCCGAGCCTACAATCAAAATATTCATCAGTATGTTGCTTTTAATTTTTAACTATTACATGTTGCCAAATCGTTCGAAATAGCTTTGCAGGCTTCCGCCAATTTGTTCAGCTAATTCGCTATTCCCTGCAGTTGCTGCCGTACGTTGCAGTTGCTGCAAATAAAATAGCTTGCGCTGAATTTCTTCGCCAATACCAGCCATAAACTTCGGCTGTAACGAGAAATAATAATTCAGTTCGTCGTTGAATACACTATATGCGGTTTCAACCATTTCAAGACCTTTATCGTTTGCACCGGCCTTGATATAACTGTTGGCCAGTTCCAAAGCGAAATATTCGTAAGGAATAATGCTGTTTGGCAACAACTCGTTGCACCGGTCGATAACTGCTATGGCCGAATCTTTCTTCCCTTCCTGAACCAATGACGATGCCAGACGGTTAAAACTGTTCCGGATATTGGTCATCATCCGGGTGTTGGTTTCGTCCAAATAAACATCCGGGTCGCTCATGTTACCCCACTTGAAGTTGTTCATCAGGTTATCGTACATCACCGATGTATTCACTCGGCCAAACTGCAATTGTTGTGGATTACTCTGCGTTTTTATCGGCACCAAACGATAGGCAAAACCCTCCACCTGGAAATAATCGTTAAGATTCAGATATTTGCTGCGGCCAACGGTAATCGACCAGTAAATAGGGCGTTCCCAGTTGTTGGTTGCCAACATATCGAGCACCATCATTTCGTCTTTCGACAACATGCTTTTGCCTGACAAGTCGATAACGATCTCGTCAACAATTTTGTCGTAATCTTCCGGAGCAACCACTTTATTTCTAATCACTGCTTCTTTATCCACTTTAAAGTGAAGTTTCTTTTTCGGAAGATAAGCTGCGTTATCGGCCTGCTGCAGTTTGGTAGCCGGATTATCGTTGGCAATAAAATCAATCCCTTCTTTTAAGCCGATGTAATCGCGGTTTATGCGCGAATCATCGAGCAAATAAACTGCATCGCGGTTTCCCAAAAGGTACTGATCGGGTTTCAAAGTAAAATCGATCGGCTCCGAATCGTAAGCCTGCCGGCGCATCTGATCGATATACCAATCGGTTTGCAGATAGCTTAAGTTACACACACGAACATCGGTACGTACTCCTTCCACCTCCTGGTTGTACCACAGCGGGAAAGTATCGTTATCGCCATTGGTAAAAATCACCGCATTGGGTTCGCATGTTTTCAGGTAATTGGCACCAAAATCGCGGGCAGTATATCGTCCCGAACGATCGTGGTCGTCCCAGTTTTGAGCCCCCATAATTCCGGGAACCAAAATCAGCGTAACCAGTCCGGCAATTCCTCCGGCAAGTGTTTCAGGAATGTATTTTTTCAATGCCTCGGAAATAGCCAGTACCCCCAAACCAATCCATATTGCAAAGGCGTAAAACGAACCGGCATATGCATAATCGCGTTCGCGCGGCTGATGCGGATACTGGTTCAGATAAATTACAATAGCCAGACCGGTTAATGCAAATAGCAAAAATACCACCCAAAGTCCCTTCCGGCCTTCTTTACCATGGTTGTACTGAAAAAATATGCCGAGTATTCCGAGAAGTAGTGGAAGAAAGAAATAGGTGTTTCTGGCTTTGTTGTTAGCCAGTTCAGCAGGTAGACTATCCTGATCGCCCAAACGGGCTTCATCAATAAATTTTATACCGCTCAGCCAGTTTCCGTAAAGTATATCTCCGTGCCCCTGAATATCATTTTGGCGACCCGCAAAGTTCCACATAAAGTAGCGCCAGTACATGTGATTCAACTGATATCGAAAGAAAAAGCGCAGGTTCTCGCCCATCGTTGGTTTTACAATGGTTTCCACCTCACCACGCTCGTTTCGGTGCTGAATACGCGTACCTTTTATTTGTCCCCACTGCTGATAATCATGTGCATGATTCGGATCCATCGAGCTCCACATGCGTGGGAAAACGGTGGTGAATTTCTCGTCGTAGTTCGGACTAAAACGAGTATAAGTAATTACATATTTCCCGTCTACCTGCGAATAAACCGGACTGCCTTCGGTAAAACGATCGCCCACTTTGTAAGGCGAGTTGTAGTACTGCCCGCTAAACAATGGACGCGATCCGTATTGCTCGCGGTTGAGGTAGCCCAACAGCGAGAAGGTATCATTCGGACTATTCTGGTCCATTGGCGGTTGTGCCGATGAGCGAATAATAATTATGGCAAACGACGAATAACCGATTAAAATTACTGCAATGCCCAGTAACACAGTGTTCCAAACTACTTTTTGTTTTTTATGCGTGTAATAAATTCCAAACGATAAAGCTGCGATTACCAGCACAACATAAAAGAAAACTCCCGAGTGATAAGGCAAACCAAAGCCATTAACAAACATCAATTCGAACCAGGAAGCGATCTCTACAAATCCCGGAATTATACCATACATAATGCCACCAAGCAATACCACCGAAGCGATCAAGGCCCAGATAATTCCGTTGCGGGTAACTTCATATTTTCTGAAATAATAAACAAAAACAATAGCCGGAATTGCCAGTAAGTTCAGCAAGTGAACCCCAATTGACAGGCCAACTACGTATGCAATAAATATCAGCCAGCGGTTGGCATATTTTTCGTCGGCAACGTTTTCCCATTTTAAAATGGCCCAGAATACCACAGCCGTTAACAACGACGAGCTGGCGTAAACTTCGCCTTCAACAGCCGAAAACCAAAAGGTATCAGAGAAAGTGTAAGCAAGCGCTCCCACCAAACCTGCAGCGGTAATCGAAATGGTTTGCCCCAGTGAAATCTCTTCGGCTTTTACCATTATCTTTTTTGCCAGGTGGGTGATGGTCCAAAACAGGAACATAATAGTTCCGGCACTGGCCAGTGCTGAAAGTACGTTTACCATTTTTGCGGCGCCTTCAGGGCCGGCAAACAACGTGAAGAACCGGCCAACGATCATAAAAATCGGTGCTCCCGGCGGGTGACCCACCTCAAATTTAAAAGCTGTTGTAATAAATTCGCCACAGTCCCAAAAACTTACAGTGGGTTCAATGGTCATTAAATAAACAATGGCTGCAATTAAAAAACTAACCCAGCCAAAAACGATATTAAACAATCTGTATTGCTTCATTTTCAAGTGATTTCTGAAAGCGTAAATGTTCGAAATTTTTAATCCTTGCGAAGATAAGGCTTTTGCTGAAAACTCAGAGAGTTGTGGGGCAATTTAAAGCTTATTAACGTGCCTTCGTGATTCGCTATTAACCTGCATTTAAAAATTGGAAACGAATTTCCATGCTTCGGAAATCCAATAATAATTCTCAGAACTGGGAGTTCAGAAAAGATATTAATTACTTCCGCGCTCTATAACCCTGTAATAACAGTGGATACGGTCACAATTTATTAAGATATGATGATGATATCTTTGGATATGATTACGATATCTAAAGACAGAATGCTGCCAGCCCTGGATATGGTGTTGATATCCTTGTCTTTTATAACCTTGAATAAGGTGACCCAATTAAAAACAAGATACCGCCTGCTTTCATAATAATTCCGAAAACCAGTATCCCAATTCGGAAATATGGTTTTGCTACTTTAGTTTATATCCCAGCGTGAATTGATAATATTTTGACCTTCCAAGCTGCTGATAATACTCGGAAAAAGAATACCTCAATGCAACCCGGAATCGATTTGAAACATCTGCCCCGGTATAAATGGAACTTACTCCATCAATGCCAGTATTTTCATAACCTACCCAGGCTTTATGGTCGTACTCCGTATGAATTCCCAGATAACCATCGTTATCGCCACCTCCAAAAAAGTCCATTCTAATATTAGGCCCAATTACAAACTTTTCTTTTATATAAAAGCGGTAAGCAGTAATAAACGTAGCATAGTTATCAATTAAGCTACCCGAACTATATTCGTTATTTAACTCATTAAAAAAAGCATAGCTAAGCCCTAAATCTAATTTTCGCGAACGATATAAAGTGCCAAGGTTTGTTTTCAGATAACTTGCTTTCGGATTACCATAACCATAGCTGCTATAATCACTCTCTTGCCCTTCAGCACCTGTCAATACCCCAAAATTCCATTGCCTGTTCTTTTTTCCAGTAAGCGTATATGCATAAAGCAATTCAGCCAAAAATGCCTTCTCATCTCCAATTTTAGTACGAATAAAATTTGCACCAATAGTACCTGCCTTTTGCGAAATGGTGTAATCAGCAATTAATGCAAAGCTATTGTTGGCATCATCGTAATTTGGAATATCGCCAAACTCTGCAACGCCCCAAACCCAATCTGACGGGGTACCAATAAGAGCAGGATTTTTAGATGATAGCCCCATCCAATAAGCCCCTTCCTGGGCGTTGCTTTTTTGCTGAGAACAAAGCAAAATGATTAAGAAAATAAGAATCGTTTTGGGGAATAAACTAGCGTTTTGAGTATTCATTGTGGGTTAATATTTTGGACGCTAATTTATTATTTTAATTGAACAATCTCTTGAATTATGTTATAAAATCAT
This sequence comes from uncultured Draconibacterium sp., assembly GCF_963675065.1. NCBI lineage: Bacteria > Pseudomonadati > Bacteroidota > Bacteroidia > Marinilabiliales > Prolixibacteraceae > Draconibacterium > uncultured Draconibacterium sp. Next base: position 1,483,095 of record NZ_OY775905.1, read on the forward strand.
AATACCCGAAACCATTCGACCGGTATCAACCCCATCTCTTCGTGCCGAGTAATATTTTTCGGCTTCGGAAAAAGAACATGCTCTAAGCACCTGAATATTTTGTTTCAACACCCCGTTTTTCAGCAGCAATTGCCGGTTGGCTTCCCAAAGATTAAAATGGTAGTTATCCGAACCGTTTTTATGCAGGGTTGTTTCAACATTAGGAATCGATTTTCGGGCAGCAGCCACAACCTCATCGCCCACTTCATAAATTTCAGAACTTATTGACGGCCCAATTGCAGCCACTATATTTTCGGCCGAAGCGCCGTAATTAGTTGTCATTTTACTCACCGCCTTTTCAACTATCCCGCCAACGGTTCCGCGCCATCCGGCGTGTATGGCCGCAATTACTTTCGCCTTCGGATCGAACAATAGCACCGGAACACAATCGGCCGTTTGCACACATAAACACAATTCGGATTGATTGGTAACCAGAGCATCAGTTTCCGAAATTACAGCATCGGGGATCTCATGAATAGCAGCAACACAGCTGCTGTGGGTCTGATCGGGATAAACCATTTGCCCTGCTTCTAAACCCAAGGTCTCAGCCAGTTTTGCCTTATTTTCGGGCACATTGCTGTAACGCACCCGTTCAACCGGCAACGTACTTTTGGTAGTAGTAAATGCGCAAATAGTGGTAAAAGGTTGAAATATATTGTAGCGAATCAAATCCGGTGTTCTATCCATTCTTCAATAATTTATTTAATCCCTGCTTATCGAGCAGTGTAACAGTTTTCTTTTCAATTTTTATCAGTTTTTCATCTTGCATTTCGCCAAGAACGCGCGCCAGCGATGGCCGGGTTACTCCAAACATCTCAGCCAGTTGCTGCTGTGTGTTTTTTAGCTCAAACGAATGATATAAATCGCCCGTCTGCTGAAGCAAAAAATGCGTAACTTTCTCCTTAATGGTTTTAAAACTCAGAAAATGCAATTTCTGCGAAAGAAACTGTGCCCGGGTTGAAATGCTGTTCAAATAGTTACGCAACAATCGTGTATTCATTTGCAATAATTTCAGGAACTCAACAACGGGAATAGCCAGTAACTCCGCCTTTTTATTAGCAGTTACGGTAACCGGAAATTTATTCTCTTTACCAAACAAAAAAGCAGCTGCCAACGGACGCGGCGCTTCAATGTCCTCTATTTTTACCGTTTTCCCCGAGTAATCGATCATCTCGCCCCTAACACTTCCGGAAAGCACAACAAACAGATTGGCCACTTCCTCGCCTCCCTGCACAACAATTGCATCCTTTTCGAATTTGCGAACCTGGTAGTGAATTTTTGAGAATAACGCCCGGCACTCCTCATCAGGAATACCATGAAACAACGGACTTTTAACAAGAATTGAATAATCTATCATTTTGTAACAATTGATACATTTTGCCTAACACCGGCAACCTACTTTTGTTGCGTAAACTTAAAGAAAAGAACAAGAAAGATGATACGAGAGATAATTAAAATTGACGAGGATTTGTGCAACGGATGCGGTAACTGTGTTCCGAATTGCCACGAAGGAGCCTTGCAAATTACCGAAGGCAAAGCACGACTAATCAGTGAGTTAATGTGCGACGGACTGGGAGCTTGTATTGGTCATTGTCCGGAAGGAGCGATTACCATTGAAGAGCGCGAAGCCGATGCTTACGACGAAATTGCCACTATTTCGCAAATGGTAAAACAAGGAAAAGCCACGATGTTTGCACACTTAAAACATTTGCAGGATCATAACGAAACAGGCTATTTGCAGCAGGCACTGGGTTTTATAAAAGCCAATCGCGAGGCCATGCCTTTCGAAATAAGCGAAGTGCACGAATTGCTTCACGGAGCTAAAGAAGAACAAGCTTCGGATGGTGGTTGCGCTACCGGCGGATGTCCGGGATCGGCGCCAATGGCTTTTGATGCAGGTGCTTTAAAAATGGCTGCTCCGGCAACAGATACACCATCGGAACTTACCCAGTGGCCGGTGCAAATGCATCTGATCAATCCGGCAGCAAGCTATTTCCAGGGCGCCGATTTGTTGGTAGCTGCCGACTGTGCTGGTTTTGCTTACGGTAATTTCCATAACGACTTTATTAAAGGCCGCAAAATGGTAATCGCCTGCCCAAAGCTCGATCAGGGAAAGGATATCTATGTGCAGAAACTGGTGAGTTTAATTGACGAATCAAGAGTAAACACAATAACCGTTGTAATTATGGAAGTACCATGTTGCGGAGGATTGTCGCAAATGGTAAAAATGGCCACTCAAATGGCATCGCGAAAGGTACCCGTTAAAGAAGTTGTGATTGGAATTAAAGGCGATGTATTAAGCGATGAATGGATGTAAACCACAAGAATTACTAAAAAATTTGTGATAAAATCAGAGCCCTTATCACTCAACCCAAAAAAATTAACGAATTAAAAAATAGAAAAATGAGCATGTTTTGTTTTCAATGTCAGGAAGCAGCCAAAGGAACCGGCTGTACTATTGCAGGAGTTTGCGGAAAAACCAGCGATGTAGCAAATTTACAAGATACTTTACTTTACGTATTGAAAGGAATTTGCTGGTATAACGAGAAATTAAGGGCCGTTGATGCCAACCCTAAAAAAGTAGATAAAATCGTTTTCGATGGCTTGTTTAGCACCATCACCAATGCCAATTTTGATGCGGCGGTGTTTACCAAGCGTATTATCAAGGCACTTCAGTTAAGAAATGAATTGCACGTACTAAGCAAAGAAGCTGGTGTGGTTTTGCCCGAAGAACTTCCGGCCATTGCAACATGGACAGGAAATACCACCGAAGAATTTGAAGCCAAAGCGGAAGAAGTTGGTGTTTTGAGCACAGAAAACGAAGACATCCGCTCGTTGCGCGAGTTAATTATTTACGGTGTAAAAGGTTTGGCAGCTTATGCCGAGCACGCCTACAACCTGGGAAGCCAGAAAGATGAGATTTTTGCGTTTATGCAACGAGCACTGGTTGCCACTACCGAAGATCTGAGTGTTGACGAACTGGTTGCCTTAACGTTGGAAACCGGAAAATTTGGTGTTGATGTAATGGCATTGTTAGATGCTGCCAACACCGGTTCTTACGGAAATCCTGAGGCTACAAAAGTAAATATCGGGGTGCGTAATAATCCGGCAATCTTGATTTCGGGTCACGATATGAAAGACATGGAAGAATTGCTGAAACAAACCGAAGGAACCGGCGTTGACGTATATACACACAGCGAAATGTTGCCGGCACACTACTATCCGGCTTTCAAAAAATACGAACATCTGGTGGGTAACTACGGAAATGCATGGTGGAAACAAAATACCGAGTTCGAGAGTTTTAACGGGCCAATTCTGTTTACCACCAACTGCATCGTTCCGCCAAAAGCATCGGCAACTTATACTGATAGAATCTACACAACCGGCGCATCAGGTCTTGATGGAGCCATCCACATTCCGGATCGTGAAAATGGCAAGATGAAAGATTTCAGCACCATCATTGAGCACGCCAAGAAATGTGCTGCACCGCAGGAAATTGAAACCGGAGAAATTGTTGGTGGTTTTGCACACGCACAAGTATTTGCACTGGCCGACAAAATTGTTGATGCTGTAAAAACAGGAGCCATCAAAAAGTTCTTTGTAATGGCTGGCTGCGACGGACGTATGAAAAGCCGCGACTACTACACACAATTTGCTGAGCAGCTGCCAAAAGACACCGTGATTCTTACAGCAGGTTGTGCAAAATACCGTTACAACAAACTACCTCTTGGCGATATTGGTGGTATTCCACGCGTTATCGATGCCGGACAATGTAACGACTCATATTCGCTGGCAGTTATTGCCTTAAAACTGAAAGAGGTATTTGAACTAAACGATATTAACGAACTGCCAATTGCCTACAACATTGCCTGGTACGAACAAAAAGCAGTTATCGTGTTATTGGCACTGTTACATTTAGGCGTAAAAAATATACACTTAGGGCCAACACTTCCGGCTTTCCTTTCGCCAAACGTGGCAAATGTATTGGTTGAAAATTTCGGAATTGGCGGTATTTCAGAAGTTGAAGAAGACCTTGAGATGTTTATGACAGCATAGTAAAAGTTGAAGAGAGAGGGACAGATCTTAACCTGAGGGACAATTAGGTTGGAGTTTTTACAATGGCATCTGCTACGGCGGGTGCCATTTTTTATGTAACTGCATTATTTCAAATAACCATTGAGAATTTAAATTCTTGAAAAAGAATCCACAAAAAACAAACTACAAGTCCACGAAAGAACATCTTACACTTGGCTTTCCAGACAGAAAATCCTTTCTCCTATAGCTGAAAAAGGATTCAAAAAAGCCACCGCCTTCGAGAAAAAACGCGAAGGTTATTTTCTGACAAGATTCCCGCCTACCGGCCGGCAGGTTTGCTTTCTTTTCATCGAATGGAAAAGAAAGAGCCCGTCTGGCTTGAAGACAAAAATCAACTTAACACCCAGATTTTCAGCAAATCCGAAAGAACTACAAATGATCGAAGACTTTGTCGTTTAACGGCACCGTAATCCAAAAAACAGAACCTTTGCCCAACGAACTTTCCACCCAAATTTTACCGTTATGCCTTTCAATAAACTCTTTGCAAAGCATTAATCCGAGTCCGCTTCCTTTTTCGCCTTTGGTTCCCGGCGTTGTTTCCTGTTTCTCCGGCTGAAATAAATCCTTCATTCTATCGGGCTCCATTCCAATACCTTCATCACGAATTCCCAGTGTTATAAAACGATTATCCGAATTACCTTTTACAATATAAACCGAACTGTTGGGGTTGCTGAATTTTATCGCATTGGTAAGTAAATTCCTGAAAATGAGCAAAAGCATATTATTATCGGCAAACACATTTATTGATTTATCCTGAATCCGGTTTTCAATCGCAACTCCCTTTTTCTTTGCTACTCCCTCAATCTCGAAAAGAGCCACTGCAATAAAATCATCAAGAACAATTGATTTTGGAGAAAACCCGATCACTCCCCGCTGCGACCTCGACCAGTTCATCAAATTCTCGAGCAAAGCAAAAGCACCGTCTCCGGCTATTTTTAGGTTCTCAAGAATCTGCTCCATCATTTTCTTGTCGAATTTTTGGTACCCCTCGATTAACACATCAGTATACCCCAGAATTACATTAAACGGGTTTCGAAGGTCGTGAGCAATAACAGAAAATAATTTATCCTTGGTAGCATTTATTTCTGCAAGTTCGTTGGTTCGCCTTGCCACAGCCATTTCAAGTTTCTGTTTTTGCTGCTCGAGCGATCTGACACGCAAGTGATTGACAAATAAAAAGATACAAATAAAAAATACAAACAGAATCAAAATAAACCACCAGCTTTTCCACCATGGAGGAACAATTATAATCTTCATTGCAATTCCTTCTTCGTTCCAAAGCCCATCACCGTTAGCACCTTTTACCCTCAAAACATAGGTTCCCGGATCGAGATTGGTGTAAGTTGCCTGGTGCCGTGTTCCGCAATAAATCCAATCTTCATCAAAATTCTCGAGCATATAAGCATGTTGATTTTTTGCGGGGCTCGCATAATCCAAAACACTAAAATGAAAGGTTAAAACCGATCGTTTTTCAGGAAGCTTAATCTCATCAACTTCAGAAATTACTCTTTTCAGCGGTGAGCCCGGCTCGTTCGGATAAACCACTTTGTTAAAGATCTCCAGCTCTGTAAATTTTATAACCGGCAGATGATCGTTCTTTTTCAACTTCACGGGATTGATAATGCTAAAGCCATTGATACATCCAAAATACAAATTGTTATCCGAGTCGACCAGCACACTTCTAGGCCTGAATTCATTACTCTGCAGGCCGTCGTAGCTGTAATAACATTCAAATACTTTCTGATTATCATTGTAGCGACACAAGCCGTCCGAAGTTGAAAACCACAGATAGCCTGCGGCATCTTTTACAATACCATTCACGGTATTATCGGGCAAGCCATCATTTACTGTGAAAGAGTGGACATCTCCGGTTTTTGGGTTAAAATGATATAAACCCGACAAACTTCCCACCCAAACAGAAGTAGGACTTTCAACAAAAATATCGTAGATATTAGCCGCACTCAGCGTTTCTATTTCTTTCGTAAACGAGCAGTTGATAAACGAGTTATTTTCGGGGAAGTACCTTACCAAACCCGAGTTAGTTCCTATAAAAAAGGATTCATCATTAGCCCTGCGAATTACGTTAACATTATTTGAAGGAAGATCGCTGTTTTCGGTATTAAACACCTCCCATTTGTTTTCTTCTGGGAAATACCGGGCAACACCTGCATTAAATGTGCCAATTAGCAAATCGGAGTCGTTGCCAAGACAAACATGAAACAGATTATCGGCTGGAATGGGAGAGTTCTCCGTATCAAACCGGGTAAACACTCGGCTTTTACCATTATAACGTACCAACCCCGATCCCCAGGTTGCTAACCAGCCGTTGCCATCCTCATCTTTAATTATCGACAACAGATAATCGTTGGGTAAATCAGAATTGGAAGTATTCAGATTGGTAAAAAAGCCGGTATTTTTATTCATTAGATTCAGTCCGCCCCCATCGGTAGCTATGGCAATGGTGCTGTCGTTAAGCTCGAGAAAAGCATTTACCATATTGTTGGTATTGCTCAAGTCTCCTCCTTTAAACTTGCTGTACGACACAATCGCCTCCCCATTCTCAGGAGCTATCTGTACTCCGTTTGCATAAGTTCCTATCCATAAATTGTTGCCGGTATCTATAAAAAGACATTCGCCCGAATAGGTTTTAGCAACCAGTGGATCAGATTTAGCAGACAAATAATGTTTAAAATGTTGTCTGTTTTTATCGAGGCAATAAATACCATCGTTTTCAACCCCTATCCAAATATTATTGTCTTTGTCGGCTACAAGGCTTAACAATCGGTTTCCCGAAATAGTACCCGGCTTGTTCGGATCGTTCCTAAAAATTTTTAACCGCTGTTCACCCTCGTTATCCCTTACCACCATAAACAGGCCCTGCGAATAACTGGCTGCCCAAATCGTTCCCGAACGATCTTCAATAATTTTACCTATTCTTGTTTTGGAGTAATCTTCATTACCAAGACCTTTTACAACTCGCTCAATTTCTTTTGTTTCAGTGTTTAATATTGCAAGTCCATTGGCCGAACCAAACCAAAGCCGCCCGTCGGAGGCAAGAAACACATCATCAATAATTGAAATGCCTAAATTATTTATATGCTCAACGGTATTCTTTTGCGGGTCGAAATAAAAGATCCCGTTGGAACTGGCAATATATACCAAACCATTCTTGTCCACTTGTATAGCTCTTGCCTGAATGGGAAGATTGTGCAAACAAGACAATGAATCGTATTTAAAACTGTGCAACTTATCCAGTTTCGGATCATAAAAACTTAATCCAGAATTGGATCCCACATACAAGCGGTTATTATCATCGATGCACATGGCCAGAATCAAATTATCGGGTAAGGCATTTTTTACCTGTTCTGTTTCATCTTGCCGGTAAGTTTTAAAATGATAACCATCATAACGATTAAGGCCTTTTCGGGTTCCTATCCACATAAAACCGTTGTGATCCTGAACGATACTTGTAACAGATGATGAAGATAAACCCTCAGCTGTTCCCAAATGATTTAAAGGAAGAAATTCGGGTTGTGCAACAACACTATTTATCTGAAAAGAAAAGATCAGAAGAATCCCGAGAATACCTATATGCCCTTGTTTTACTATCATTATACAACTTACAAAACCTAATTTGCAGCAATTCTTTTACTTCAACAAGGACGTATAAAATAGTTGAGAAGGAATTCAATATTTATTATGTATCAAGGAGTTCCAGAAATCAAACTTAAGAAATATATTTCTATCAGCAATGTGTTTTACAACCTATTTAAGGCAAAAAATACCAAAATGTCAGTTTTTAGCCATAGAATGCTCATTTTTTAGAGAGCTCCAACAAGAACAAAAGTTATCTTATCTCCTTTTTTATTCCGTTTCTAAGGGGAATTTTTGCTGAAACCGGCGGTAGTATCTGGAAATCCCTTTTTAGAGGAATTGGCTAACGATGGAGGCCGGAAGACAAATAGTAATAGATGTGGATATTGAGTCAGGTTTTCATAAAAAAAGGACGGTGTATTAACCGTCCTTTTCTCTCTATATATATTGGAATTACTTTCTTAAGCTTTTCCTGCCGAACCCAAAACGTTTTCGTTTTTGTGTTTGTACAACTCTTTCAACGAGTCGCGAGCAGGTCCTAAGTATTTACGAGGATCGAACTCACCCGGATTTTCGTTCATTGTTTTGCGCACAGCTGCAGTCATTGCCAAACGACCATCAGAATCGATGTTAATTTTACATACTGCCGAAGAAGCCGCTTTGCGCAATTGATCTTCAGGAATACCTACAGCAGCTTTCAAATCGCCACCGTTTGCATTAATAATTTCTACCTGATCGATTGGCACAGAAGAAGAACCGTGAAGAACGATTGGGAAACCAGGAATACGTTTTTCAATTTCTTCCAAGATCTCAAATTTCAATGGAGGAGGAACCAAAACGCCGTCTTCGTTTTTAGTACACTGCTCAGGAGTAAATTTGTGTGCTCCGTGAGAAGTACCAATCGAGATAGCCAGTGAATCAACACCGGTACGTTTTACAAAATCCTCAACCTCTTCAGGTCTTGTATAAGTTGACTCTTCGGCAACTACGTCGTCTTCAACACCTGCCAAAACACCCAACTCTCCTTCAACACTTACACCGTTTGCGTGTGCATATTCAACAACTTTTTTAGTTAACGCCACGTTTTCTTCGTAAGAATGGTGCGAACCATCAATCATTACTGAAGAAAAACCGTTATCGATACAGTCTTTACACAATTCGAAAGTATCGCCATGATCCAAGTGAAGAACAACAGGAATTTCGCAACCCAGTTCTTTTACATACTCAACAGCACCACGTGCCATGTTACGCAACAAAGTAGCGTTAGCATATTTACGCGCACCTGATGATACCTGAAGAATTACCGGTGATTTTGTATCAACACAAGCCTGAAGAATTGCCTGCATTTGCTCAAGGTTATTAAAGTTGTAAGCCGGAACAGCATATCCGCCTTCAACTGCTTTTGCGAACATTTCTTTAGTGTTCGCTAAGCCTAAGTCTTTGTAACTTACTGCCATTTTTATTCGAATTAATCTTTGGTTTTTAATTTTTTTTGCGCCGTGAAAGTAAATAAAAATCAGGGACTGAAGAGGTTTAGTTAAATACCCTAAACGATATTTAACGTTAAATAAAATAATGTTACAGCGTTAATTTTCAGATAATTTTATCCGTTTTTCACGATCATTAACAAGGAAAAATTGGTTAACCTAAACTCAAATTGTAATTTTGTGTTCTTATTCTATTTGATATAAAAGTAAAACGATTTAATTATGGGAAAAATAGCCGAAAACGTTAAGCCGGGAGTTGTTACTGGTGCTGACGTTCAATTTATTTTCGAAGAAGCTAAAGCTAAACAATTTGCTATGCCTGCAATAAATGTTGTAGGATCTTCTTCAGTTAATGCAATTATGGAAGTTGCCAAACAGGTAAATGCTCCTGTTATGATTCAGTTTTCGAACGGTGGTGCTGCATTTAACGCAGGTAAAGGTTTAAAACTTGAAGGACACGAAGCAGCTATTTTAGGAGCTGTTGCAGGTGCAAAACACATTCACACCTTAGCTGAAGCTTACGGCGTACGTGTTATTCTGCACACCGACCACGCAGCTAAAAAATTATTGCCATGGATTGACGGTTTGTTGGATGCCAGCGAAAAAAACTTTGCCGAAACAGGAAAACCTCTTTTCAGCTCGCACATGCTTGACCTTAGCGAAGAGCCAATTGAAGAAAACATCGAGATCAGCAAAAAATACCTGGAGCGCATGTCGAAAATGGGCATGACACTGGAAATTGAATTGGGTATTACCGGTGGTGAAGAAGATGGCGTTGACAACAGCGATGTTGATGCATCGAAATTGTACACGCAACCGGAAGAAGTTTGCTACGCTTACGAAGAGTTGAGCAAAGTATCGCCAAACTTCACCATTGCGGCATCGTTTGGTAACGTGCATGGTGTATACAAACCGGGTAACGTTAAACTGACTCCAAAAATTCTTGATAACTCACAGAAGTACATCCAGGAGAAACTTGGAACTAAAGAAAAGCCGGTGAACTTTGTATTCCACGGAGGATCAGGTTCAACACACGAAGAGATTCGTGAAGCTATTTCGTACGGTGTTGTTAAAATGAACATCGATACCGATACGCAGTGGGCATACTGGGATGGCGTTCGTGCCTTTGAAGCAGCCAACCGCGACTATCTGCAAGGACAAATTGGTAATCCTGAAGGTGACGAAAAACCAAACAAAAAATACTACGACCCACGTGTTTGGTTGCGTAAAGCAGAAGAATCAATGATTGCCCGTTTAAAAGTGGCATTCGAAGATTTAAATGCTATCGACGTTCAGTAAGAACAAATCTCGATATAAAATAGTAAAACCGTTTCTCGTTTGGGAAGCGGTTTTTTTTCTGAAAGTCCCCATCTTTTTATGTGTATTGCCGTTTGAGTTTCGTCCGGGAGAACCATCTGGCTTCGATCTGCTTTCTTTGCCGGACGATTTCCCTTTGGTCATTTCATCCCGGCGCTAAGCACCGGGTTATTCACATTCGACGCTTCCAGCGTCATAAAAACTTGCAATTGCGACATTGCAGGTCAATAAACTCGTCTTAACTTTGTAATTCAGTTCAATATCCCGAGGGGATAAAGTGTGACTAACCTCGGGTGAAACCCGGGGTTGATGTGCCGTAATTTAAAGGCGCAATCAGTAAGCTGTTCAATGCACAATCGTTGTGTGCGCCTTGTAATCTGGCCATTTTTATGAAATGCTGTTAACAGACTTTACTTTCATTCCTGTTGGTGATACACGGGAATCATGAATGTTTTATTCCAGCAACTGGGTGTAATGCTCGTAGCGGCTAAAAATCTGCTTCACATAACTCACCGGTTCAATTCCGCGCACATAACCGTATTTAATAAAAGGTTTGTTGTAATTCTCGGGGTAACTAAGTTTTAACATTGAATCCTCAACGCATTCGTCCCACCGATAACTGTCGATTCCTTCCTCCTCGGCCAATGTTCGTGCATCTATCACATGGCTGTAACCACAATTATAGGCGGCCATTGTAAATTTTATACGCTGCACGGAATCCGGGATATCAATAAAACGATCCCACAAAACTTTTAACACTTTGGAAGCTCCATCAAGGTTGTCCTCAGGATCGGTTCTGTCCTCAACACCATAACGTTCGGCAGTTTGCGGCATCATTTGCATAAGCCCTTTGGCACCTGCCCACGATTCAGATACCGGATTAAACCTGGATTCCTGGTAGATCATCGACGCTATTAGCCGCCAGTCCCACCCAATTGTATCTGCGTAAGTTTGTATCAAATCGTCGTATTCACTTATCCGGTTGTGATTTATACTGTAGAAAACACTGTTTTCGCGCTGCCTGTATGAACGTTCGTTTTTAAAGTATTTGTTATAAATAACGTAATAGGTTACCCCGTTTTTCATTGAGTCGATCCAGCTGTTTAGCTCTGTTAGCAATTCATCAGAATTGGGCCGGAGAGCCCAGGCCATACGTTGCGAAAAACTAACCGGTACACGAATATCAAGATTGGGATAATACGATGCATTAATGCTGGCAATATTATTATCGGCAAAGGTGTACTTTATTTCACCGTTCGACACCATTTCAATAATTTTATCAGTCGCCAAGTCGCCGGGCAGTGTATCAATATGGATTTTACCGCCCATCTCGTCCATCAGGTTTTCTACCCTGTTTAAATACGACGAACTGGCGCGCACCGAAACAGTATCGTCAATCAACTCAATTGCATCGTGAATTAAAGAATTTTGCACTGCACTCCATTTCATTTTTCGCCAGTTGTCGGGCTTTTTTTGCACCAAAACCTGGTGAGTGAGATACAAATAATCGGAAAACTGCACCAACTTCTTACGTTTTCCGGTAATTGTTAATCCATGGGCAATAAGGTCGACTTTTCCGCTCATCAGCATTTCATACATGGTCTCAAAATCATTCGACACCTCGAGTTTGTATTCAACCCCGATGTGTTCGGCAAAACGCTTAAGCAGCTCATACTCATAGCCCATGGGTTGCCCTCTGTACAGAAAGTAACTCGTACTGCTATAAGAGGTAACAACATTCAATACGCCATCATCCAAAATCTCAGATAAATCACGATCGATAATTGGGTGCTCCTTTTTCTCTTTGTCTTTTAGGTTTTTATTCGAGGTGCATGCAGCCAACAAAAAAAGCAAGACGATGCTAATAATACCAAAGCAATGTTTTACCATATTTTTTACGGTTTATAATCTCTGATCTTACGCCGACAAGGTATAAAAAGAATTAGAAATATGAAATTTATCAGTTTTTACTCTCACTTCATTTACATTTTGATTACAATAGCTACACAACATAAATACATTGTTTAAAAATAAGCCATCCTGCTCACATTCTTTATTGTATATATTTGATTTAATTATATTTGCAGATCTGTGCAAACTTATGAAAAATTGGAATAATCATATCTTACTGTGTTTATTGTTCGCATTTATTGTTGGTGTTTCACCTGTTTTTGGAAAAGATACGTTACAGATCGATTCGCTAAAAACCGCTGTTAAAACGGAAACAAGTGCGGAGAAAATCGTAGATATCTACATCGATCTTTCCGATTTATACGGTTATTTTAATGCTGACAGTTCGCTTAAATACGCTGAAAAAGCCTTCGATCTCTCAAAAAAAAGCAATTATAAATACGGCGAAGGAACAGCACTTTTTCTTATCAGTTATATTTATGACCAGTCGGGAGAATGGCTTCCGGCCATTTCTAACCTTGAAAAAGCCATTGATATATTCACTATAAATAACGATTCGCTTTCATTAATTGCATGCTACCTGAATCTTGGCGTTTTGTACTCATACGGAAAAGACCAGCTGCAGGCTCTTAAATACATTATTAAAGCCAAAAATATTTGCGAAGAAACCAACGAAAATTATGCCCTGTCCGAAGCATACAGCAATATTGGTTCGTATTACCAATACCTTAAGGAATACCGGAGTAGTTTGATTTATTACCAAAAAGCACTCGCCATCGACACCTTACAGCATAACATTCCAAATGAGAGCTTAAACCATACTGCGCTGAGTTATAACTTCCTGAAGTTAAATCGTCACGACGAGGCACTATACCAGTTAAACGAAGCCGAGAAACTTTTGCCACAGATTAACGATAAGCAACGTGAAATTGAAGTAATGCTTGGTTTTATTTATTATTACCTTGAAACCGAAGATCTTGAAAAGGCAAAAAACTACATTGATAGAATTGTAGACTACAAAAATCAAAACGAATTTGTAAAACTTGCCGTTGAAATTAATTATGTAGGTGGTCGGTACTACCTAAAAAAGAAGGACTACCGAAAAGCAATAAACTACTACGACATAGCCATTGTACAAAGTAATACGCTGGAAAAATACGATTACCTCTCAGACTATTACAACGAAAAAGGAGAAGCTTATGCCGGGCTTCAACAATACGAAAAAGCATACGAAATGATTTCAAAAGCAAAAGCAGCTTTTGAAATGCTAAAACCCGATGAGATTGTTGAGGCGCTGGGCAAGTTCGAAGCCGGCGAAGCAAGTAAGGCCGAAAGAAATAAGATTTTACTTGAGCAGCAGCTGGCTTCAGCAAAAAACGAAAGCGATCAATTTAAATTTCGGGTAAAAGCGGCCTCTGCCATTGTTGCCTTATTAATTATTTTGGCGACACTCTCCTTTTTTCTCATCCTCCGAAAAAAGCACACCGACGAGCTCAAAGCCAACTACAACACCATAAACCGTCAGAAATTATTGCTGGAAGAAAACCTGGTAAAGCTTGCTGAAGACGAACAAAACCTTAAAAAACTAAATGCCACAAAAGACAAATTCTTTTCGATTATTGCACACGACTTAAAAAATCCATTTAATGTTTTAATCGGTATTTCCGATTTATTGCGCAATGAAAAGAAAACCAAAAACTCGGATGATTTCGATGTGCTTATTAACGGTATGTACCAGGCAGCCACGAGTGGCTACGAGTTGTTGGAGAACCTGTTGGAATGGTCGCGTACACAAACCGGAACCATTAAATTCGAACCACAGTCTTTCTTTATTCATAAAGTTTTCGAAATCAACAAAGACCTCAATCTTGAGGTGGCCAAAAGCAAAGGTATAAACATCAACATCTCGGAAAAGAAAGCTATGGTTTATGCTGATTTTGATATGGTAAACTTTATTGTTCGTAACCTGCTGAACAACGCCATAAAATTCTCGAATAAAAACGGCAAAATTGAACTGCTTGCCAAAAAAGATGGAGAAATGCTTATTGTTACCGTAAAAGACGATGGTATTGGAATGACTCCGGAAATGATAGAAAACCTGTTTAAAATTGAAAAATCAGTGCAACGCGAAGGCACCGCTCACGAAAAAGGGACAGGATTAGGCTTAATTCTTTGCCAGGAGTTTATCAAAAAAAATGGCGGCAATATCTGGGTCGACAGCGAAATAGACAAGGGCAGCAGCTTCCACTTCAGTCTTCCGCTTTCGTTGTCGTAATTGCTATTTCCTTACGAAACGTGTTGCAGGATAGGTTCCGCAATCATTTTAATTATTGGATTTCTTCGCATATTTGTTTCATACCAGTACCTACCAGCTAAAGTACAATTTGCAGCAACATGTATTTTACAGAGAGCGTATGTATGTATTAATGAAAAGGTGTCTGTGTATATAGAACCTTATATGAAATTCGATTGCAATGAAACACAAACAGCAAGCTTTGATTCGAAAAGCACCCTTAGAATACAAGTTCTCGCTTTGTAATACGCTGGCGTGTATATCCACTAAAAACAAACTGTTTTAATAGTAAGCGGCGAAGGACTTGAGCCGGCAACAATTTCAATTCAAACAAAAAAGATTTAATACGACTAACTTAATTATGAGAAAACTAATATTACCAACTATTTTTAGCTTACTGCTGCTGGCTTGTCAGCAAAAAACAAAAACGAGTGATACGCAGCCAACAAGGCCAAATATTATTTATATACTGGCCGACGACCTGGGTTATGGAGACCTGAGTTGCTACGGACAAACGTATTTTTCAACGCCAAACATCGATAAGCTGGCCGAAAACGGCATGCAGTTTACCCAGCACTATTCGGGCTCAACGGTTTGTGCTCCTTCGCGCTCGGCATTAATGACCGGGCAACACACCGGGCACACCCCCGTTAGAGGCAACAAAGAGTGGCAACCCGAAGGACAATATCCCATGGCGACCAGTGCTGTTACCATTGCAGAAGCGCTAAAAGAAGCCGGTTACACAACCGGTGCTTTTGGCAAGTGGGGATTGGGTTATCCGGGTTCGGAAGGCGACCCAAACATGCAGGGATTCGATGAATTCTTTGGCTACAACTGCCAGCGAATGGGACACAATTATTACCCTTATCATCTGTGGCATAACCAGGAAAAGATTGTTCTTGAAGGGAATTCAGGAAAAAAAATGGAAGCTTACGGACCGGAACTGATCCACAACGAAGCGATTCGTTTTATCGAAAACAACAAAGACCAACCATTTTTCATGTACTATCCTTCAATTATTCCGCATGCCGAGTTGTTTGCTCCTGAAGAGTACATTGCCAAATACCGCGGAAAATTTGAGCCCGAAAAAGCTTACAAAGGAGTTGATGATGGTGAACGCTATAAACAAGGTGGATACGGTTCGCAAGCAGAGGCACACGCAGCATTTGCGGCAATGGTTGACTACCTGGACATGCAGGTTGGCGAAATCGTTGCCAAACTGAAAGAACTGGGAATTTACGAAAACACCTTGATCATATTTACTTCGGATAACGGTCCGCATTTGGAAGGTGGAGCAGATCCGGATTATTTCAACTCGAACGGACCGTTAAAAGGCTATAAACGTGACTTGTACGAAGGTGGTATCAGGACACCAATGATTGCGGTATGGGACGGAAAAATTGCAGCCGGCAGTTCGTCTGATCACATTTCTGCTTTTTGGGATGTATTTCCCACCGTGGCTGAACTTACCAACATTTCTACTCCCGATTCAATTGACGGAATTTCGTTTTTACCTACGCTGCTTGGCGAAGAACAATCGGCTCAGCACGATTATTTATACTGGGAATTTCATGAATTGAAAGGCCGACAAGCAGTTCGAAAAGGCAACTGGAAACTGGTGCGCTACAACGTTTTTACACCCGAAAAAACAACAACCGAATTATACAACCTGGCCACGGATGTGGGTGAAGAGAACAATGTGGCCAGCGACCATCCTGAATTGGTTGAGGAGCTCAGTGCTCTAATCGAAAAATCACATACTAAATCTGATCTTTTCAAATTCGGAAATGAAGAATAAGCGGAATGTTATGAGCAACAAGATCATATTTCTGTTACTAATTACGATTACATTGTTTTCGTGTGGGCCCAAAAAACAAGAGGTTTCAAAACCCAATGTTCTTTTTATTCTGGTTGACGATTATGGCTACACCGATTGCAGTGTAATGGGCAGTAAGTATTACGAAACACCCAACATCGATCGGATTGCTAACGAAGGGATGCTGTTTACCGACGGCTATGCAGCTTGCCAGGTTTGCAGCCCTTCGCGGGCCAGTATTTTGAGCGGGAAATTTCCGGCGCGGCATGGTATTACCGACTGGATTGGTGCAAAAACAGGAGAAGAATGGAGTAATACAGGCCGGGCCACAAAACTGCTCCCGCCGGAGTATGTTCATCATCTTCAGCACAGTTACACCACACTGCCCGAAGCAATGAAGGAAGCAGGCTATACCACTTTTTTTGCCGGCAAATGGCATTTGGGCGAAAAAGGGTCGTGGCCCGAAGATCATGGTTTTGACATCAATAAAGGCGGCTGGGATGTTGGTAGTCCCATTGGTGGCTATTACGCTCCCTGGGAAAACCCGAATCTTCCGAGTGGCGCCAATGGGGAGAACCTGACCATGCGTTTGGCAAAAGAAACTGTTGATTTTATACAAAACCACAAAGACACTGCCTTTTTTGCTTACCTGTCGTTTTATGCGGTGCACGGTCCCATCCAAACAACACAGGAAAAATGGGCAAAATACCGCGATAAAGCTGAAGAAATAGGAATAGCAGAAGCAGGATTTGAAATGGGCCATTTTCTGCCCATCCGCCAATACCAGGACAACCCGGTTTATGCCGGACTGGTGGAAAGCACCGACGATGCAGTTGGTTATGTGCTGGATGCCCTGGACAATTTGGGCCTGGCAGATAATACCATAATCTGCTTTACCGGCGATAATGGCGGAGTGGCAGCCGGTGATGCTTTTGCCACTTCGAATAAACCGCTGCGTGGCGGTAAAGGTTATCAGTTTGAAGGTGGAATTCGCGAACCATTCTTAATAAAAGTTCCTGAACTGGGGAACGGGCAGAAATGCAACACTCCTGTTACGGGGACCGATTTCTACCCAACAATTCTGGAACTTTGCGGCGCTGATTTAAAACCGGAAGAACACAAAGATGGAGTGAGTCTTGTTCCGCTTTTAGAAGGTAAATCAATTACTGAAAGGCCTCTTATCTGGCATTATCCGCATTACGGGAACCAGGGTGGCGAACCATCATCAATTATTCGTTTGGGCGACTGGAAACTCATTCATTATTACGAAGACGGCCATGAGGAACTGTACAATTTGAAAAATGATTTAAGCGAAACGACGGATCTTGCTGCTGAGAATTCTGAAAAGGTGGAGGCATTGAGTAAGCAACTTTTTGACATGCTGGAAGAAATGGGTGCTCGTTTTCCAACACAAGACCCAACATGGACAGCAGAGCGTGAAAAAGCACATCTGCAAAATATTATTGACAAAAGATGGCCGGCACTGGAAAAAGAACGGCTTTGGATGCTCTCAGAAGATTTTGATCCGGGGAACGACTGGTGGGGAAGTAAAATCACTATTGACTAAGTAAAAATATAGTCATATTTCATATCTTTTACGTCTTAATAAAACAGAACATTTTTTTAATGGCTAATAAACAGCAGACAAAACAGCATATAATTTAAACCACATTAACCATGGAGAGAAGAAATTTTATTCGTAACGCAGCTGCGGGCACACTGGCTTTCAGCAGTATCTCAGGCATTGCAGGAGCTTCAGTTTCCGATTCAAAAGTGTCAAATTCAGCTAAGTTTAAGTTGAAATATGCGCCAGGACTTGGAACCTTCCGCGAGCATGTTGGAGAAGATCCGATTGAAAACCTCAAGTTTATTGCCGATCAGGGCTTTACAGCTTTTTTTGACAATGGCCTGATGTGGAAACCATCTGAAATGCAGGAAAAAATTGGTAACGAAGCAGCGCGTCTTGGACTCGATATTGGCCCGTTTATCGTTTATGCCGATCATGGTGCCAAATACGGTGTTACCGACGATCCTGAAGTAACTAAAATGTTGGTAGATAAAACCGAAGAAGCACTTAATGTACAAAAAAGAACAGGTGCAAAAACAGGATTGATAACATTCGGTATATATGACGAAAAAATGGATTGGGATTATCAAACCATTAATGTAATCAATCATATGCGCGCTTGTTGTGATGTTGCCGGAACAAGCGGGCTGGATTTAGTTATGGAACCACTAAACCATCAGGTTGACCATCCAAAATTATTCCTTACAAAAATGGCGCAGGCAAAAATGATTTGCGTTGCCGTTGATCATCCAAGCTGTAAAATTGTTGACGATCTCTATCATCAGCAAATTACCGAGGGCAACCTCATTATGAATATGGATATCTGCTGGGATTATATTGGCGCGTTTCATTGTGGCGACAACCCAGGACGTAAAGAACCCGGAACCGGAGAGATTAACTTCGTCAAAATTTTCAAACATATGTACGACAAAGGCTACAACGGAACAATTTGTGCCGAACATGGTAAAAGTATTCCCGGAAAAGAAGGCGAAATAGCTTTTATTGAAGCGTACCGGAAAGCCGACTCTTTTGAAGTTTAGCATTTAATTCCTACAAATAAAAAAGGTGGTTCATATATGAACCACCTTTCTTTGCATTTTGTCTTCATCATTGGGAGGGAGAACAGTATGCAGTAATTAAAATACTACTGAAGAACTGCCAAATATTATTATCTGTTATTAATTCTCTATCAGTAAAACGTTTTGCAAAGATCGGTTTATCATTTTTAGTAGTATCTGCAAATCGTAAAAAGCAAACCCCACATTGTAAAAATTCATTATATGTAACATAAATTTGTAATTTTACACTCAAGCCATTTAATTACAATTAAATAATGATCCAAACCATCGCATTATTATCTCCTGTTTACGTCACTCTTTTTTGGGGTTTAAACTTTGTATTGCAAAAAAAATCGGCTAATCTGCCTCGCTGGACACTTGGTGTTTTTTTACTTTTTGCTTGCTTATTATATATTTCTCATGTTATTTTTTTCTCACGATTCGACCACTTTTATGCTTTTTTCGAAAGCATCTACTTATTTGCCGCATTGTCACTTTATCCTCTTTTTTACACCTACATACTACAATTAACGACCATACGTCTTAAATTTCCACAACATCTGTTTCATTTCTTGCCAGGCATTTTTTTTGGATTATCTACTTTAATTTTAACACTAATACTTACGCCCGAAGAACGTATTTTTTATGTCGAACATATTCTTGTAGAATCAAACCTGAAAGAAATAAATCTTAATACTCTGGCCGGACTTAGAGGTTGGAATTTTCTGTTAAGCCGCATAACACTTATTCTTCAAACAATAATATACCTGATTCTGCTTATTCGCATTTCAAATAAACACGAAAAAGTAATTAACAACTACTTTTCGAATACGGAAGGGAAGAAGATTAATTGGATAAAAAATTTAGGATTTATTGCTTTTGCCGTTTCACTGGCGGCCATAATTTTTGCATTACTGGGAAGGAGTTATTTTATACACCATAACCTTTCGCTTCTTATTCCTTCCGTTTTTTTTACCACACTATTTTTTCTGGTCGGCTACAAAGGAAATACGCAGCGAGAGATCTTTGAACGGCTTTACGAACAAGAGGAAAACAATGCAAATGAGGAAATTCAGGATTCATTTGAAAATGATTTAAAAACACGCCTATTAAGACTATTCGAACACGACAAAATTTACCAGGTTAACAACCTGAGGATAAGCACTGTTTGCGAATCGCTGCTTACCAACCGCACCTACATTTCGAGATTGATTAACGACGAATTTGAAATGAATTTTAACGAGTTCGTAAATAAGTACCGGGTTGAAGAAGCAAAACGACTGTTACTTTCCCGTGAAAACAACAAATTCACGATGGAATATATTGCCCAGCAAGCCGGTTTTGGTTCAGTTGCATCATTTTCGCGAGCGTTTAAAGAAATAGAAGGAACAACTCCGGGTAAGTATCGCGAAAAACAAAATAATTTGGTTGATTGAGAATCATAGCGATTACGATCTTTTATCACTACAGCCTCAACAAATACTTCTGATAAAAAATAGTTAAAGCTGTGAGCTCTTTTAGAATTGAACTCAGGTTAGTTCGAATTAACAGGAAGCTCAACAATAAAAGAGGTACCCGTACCTACCTGAGTGGCATAGTTTATTGTTCCACCATGCTTATCGACAATTTTTTTAACAATATCCAGTCCCATACCGGTTCCTTCTCCTACGTTTTTGGTGGTATAAAATGGCTCAAAAATCCTTTTATGATGCTCCTTGGGAATACCACAACCCTCGTCTGTAATGGTTACTGAAATACGATTACCATTAACATTATCAATGGCTATGGTCAGGTTACCTTTCTCATTCATGGCATGTACTGCATTTGAAATCAGATTGTTCCAAACCTGCCCCAACTGATCACCATAGGCAACAATTATTGGCTCGGCATTGTATTTCCGAATCACATTAACTCCCTTTTTTATTTTATTGGTGTTTAAGGTAAGTACTGTTTCAATGCTTTCTTCAATGTTAACAGGAACTTTTTGCCCATCGGCCTTTTTATGTACATAGTTTTTAAGGGCATAAACCACTTTGCCCGTTTTGTCGGATGCTAATAAAATATTTCCCACATTTTTGGGAAGCGAAATAAAATTTCTTGCTGCCTTACAAACGGTATACAGGTTCTTGTTTTCCTCCATTTCAGGAGTAATCTTATCCCAATTCATATACACCAATATGTCGGCTAACTTCAATGCGTATTCTGGGTGCTTATTTTCCAGTTGCGTAGTAAACATTCGTTTCTTTGCTCTTTTTTCTTTTGACGAAAGATAATCGGTGCTTTTATCAGAGTTAGCCAGTAAGTGCATATACAGTTCTAAGTCCTCTTTCGAGAACTTCATTACAACCTTTTCAATGTCGTTCTTCAGGTTTGCAATTGAATCTTTCATATTTAATGCCGAAGCAGTAATTGCACCAATTGGAGTATTAATTTCGTGAGCAATGCCGGCCACCAATTGTCCTAAGGCTCCCATTTTTTCCGACTGAACCAGTCGCGCCTGGGTTTTCTTGAGTGTATCGAGGGTATTTTTAAGGTACTCATTTTTCTTATTCAGATCGTCGTGAGCTTCGGTAAGTTGCCGCTCGTATTCTATCAATTTGGTAATATCCTGCGATATACCAAACGTCCCAATTATTTGCTTGTTTGCATCAAATAGCGGATACTTGGTTGTTTTCACATAGCTTACTTTACCATCTTCCCAAACTTCTTTTTCCTCCAAAGTTTTTGCCTCACCGGTTTGCATAATCTTCTGTTCATCTTCAAAGGCATTTTTTGCATGTTCAGGACTAAAAAAATCAAAATCAGTCTTCCCAATTGCTTCCGACATACTGTTTAATCCAAAATATTTCATCATGGGCTTACTAATCAGTATAAAGCGACTCTTTTTATCTTTGAAGTAGATATTGAGTGGTATCTCATTCATTAGTTTATTGAAGAAAAACAACTTCTGACTGATTTGCTTGTGATCTCTTTCGTAGATATTGATGATTTCAAAAAGAAAAAATTCGGTACAATCTTCTTCAACAGGCGTAATTTTAAACGTTATCGAATATTCATCGATGTTATTAATTTTTATTTCTTGCTTAAACTCACTTTCCCTCAAGGTCTTTAATCTCTGATTTTCTATCAGTTCATTTATTTCAACGCCATCCGAAATAATTTCCTTAAGGCTGAAACTTTTGGATACATTTTTGGCCAGGCGAAAATAAAGTGCAAAATCCTGGTTATACGCTCTAACCATTGTTTTATCGTCAACAATAGCCATTGGTTTGCTTACCAGGTTAATCATTTTTTTAAGGCTCTCAAATGAGATAATTGTGTTTTCTGCCATTGATTACATTTTGTTTCAAGCTGTTGGAATATCACGCCGGTCCACAGAGCGCAACATTATTTCTGCAATGATACTAAGTAGAACTATAAAAATAAAGGCTTTATGTTTAATAACAGAAGCCAATTATAAATCAATACAAAAGCTAAATCAACAATTCGTTTTATTCATATCTGAGTGCCTCAACCGGATTTCGACTGGCTGCCCTATACGATTGAAAACTTACTGTAAACAATGCGATTCCCAATGCCAACACTCCGGCCAAAACAAAAATCCACCAACTGAGTGATGTTTTATAGGCAAAATTCCCGAGCCATTTATCCATGGCAAACCATGCCGCCGGACAGGCAATAACAAAGGCCAGTGCTACCCATTTGATATAATCTTTGTTTAGCAGCGTCAATATCTCGGAAACGCGCGCACCATTTACTTTTCGCACACCAATTTCTTTGGTTCGGTTTTGCGTAATAATCAGCGCCAGGCCAAACAATCCCATGGAGCAAATAAACCAGGCAATAAGCGTGAAAACCGAAAGCAAACGCGCCTGCAGTAACTCGGCTTTGTAAACCCTTTTATACATGGCATCAACGTGCTCGTACTGAAACGAATATTCGGGAAACAGATCATTCCACACCTTTCTCATATCGGCCAGTGCTTCGTTTTTCATTCCGGGTTTAAACGAAACCACAAAGTTTAAAAGCCACAATTTATCGCGTTTAAAAAGTACCAGCGGCTCTACCTGCTTCCGTAAACTTGATAGATGAAAGTCTTCAACCACGCCAATAATTTTCCCTTTTGGAATGGTAATTCCCGATCCCGGAGATGAAAAAATAAGCTTAAATTCTTTGCCAACTATATCCTCCGGATTCGAATAATGCAGGCGTTTCAAAGCCGCTTTATTGATGATGTATTCGCCCGAGCCTTCATTGTCTTTATTGTTTTCCGAGAAGTTGGTTCCGGCCAAAAACTGCAGGTTGAATATTGATGCAAATGAATAATCGCAGGGAAAAACACCAATGCCATCAGAATTCTGTTCGGGATCTTCCGATTCGTAACCTTCCATTTCAAACGGAAACATATCGTTTGCCTCACCGCCCGGAGGTTCCATCATGGCAGAAACTGACTCGATGCTGTTGTATTGCAGCAATTCCTCTTTTAGCACACCAAACTTTTGCTGAATGCTGGCATGAACCGATTCAAAACAAATCACATTGTCTTGCTGAACGCCCATACTGTTTTTTAGCGCGTAGTTGGTTTGCCGCGATATAACAATTACGGTAATGATTAAAGCAATGGAGAAAGCATATTGAAAGACAATGAGAATACGGCTGACACCATTTCGATGTACCGCCACGGCAGATCCTCTGTTTCCCCCCAACCGAATAGACGAAAAAACCGATTTCAGAACAGGAAGCATACCAAATACCAGCGTTAATAAACTGAATGCCAGAACCAACAGAATAATTGTTGTGGAATTACCGGCCACCAAATTTAGTTGATAAAAACGAATGATTCCGATAGCAACCGGCACCGACAGCAAAATAGCAAACAACAAAGTTGCCCCAAGAATACAAATCCCCTCGAATAAAAAGTACTTCACCACTGTACTTTTTGACGAGCCAAGCAGTTTATTTATAAACAGGTATTTTGCACTGAACCCGGCCATGCCAATATTCAGGTTGGCGTAATTACTAATTGAAATAAGCAGTAAAATAAAAGCCGCGATAGCCAGCACATAAACGTTTCGGATGTTGCTGTTTTCCTCTATCTCGCGGAGTTTATGGGAGTTTAAATGAATGTCGGAAATCTTTTGCAGATGTACCTCGGTATCCATTTCTTTCAGGTTAGCTTCGCGATTGTTTTTAAGGTAATCGGATACTCCATCCTTAACATTCTTAACCGAAGCGTTTTCGTTTAAAACCAGATAAGTCCAGGCCCAGCCGTATGTAAACTGATCAACCAGAGGAGTAGCAACAAAATCGGGATGAAAATGACTGTTTGCCGGAAAATCTTCCATTACTCCTGCAATGGTAAAATCCTGGTCTTCGCCGTAATACTGCCCGGATGGCAAGGTAAGCACCTCGCCCACCGGATTTTTATTCCCAAAAACCTTTTGAGCAAAACGTTGAGAAACTACCATCGATGCCAGATTTTCAAGCACGGTTTCTTTATTACCAATCAACATTTTCGCATCAAAAACATTGAAAAAGGTACTGTCGCATTCAAAAGCCTGCTCCACTTTGTAGTACCGCTGATCGTATTTCATTAAACCGCCACGCACCGGACGTAAGCGAACAAATTCCTCCACCTCAGGCAGCGCATCGCTCATTTCATGAATATACCCCGGATTGATAATACGGGCAAAATGCCTTCCGCTAAAAAAGTCGGGATCTGTAATCGTGTAACGATAAGTGCGAGCTGATTTCTGATAATACGAATCGTAGGTCAGCTCATTTTTCAGAAACAGTGCAATAAATATTATCCCGACTAAGGCCAGACCAAGCCCGACTATTTTTACCAGGTTTAAAAAGGGATGCTTAAGCAAGTTTCGAAATACGACTTTTGGAATCATAAAAAGCAAAATTAAAGTTTACAGCCAGGTGTTGAATTAACCAACTAATTTAGTTGATATACACGCACTTTCAAAAAGGTTCATTTTGCCCGTTCTAAAAAAAATTCCAAAACTCCCAATCCTTATTTGTCCTCTTTCAAATAACCATCTTTTAAACGAACAATACGGTTTCCGTATTTTGCATTTTCTTCAGAGTGCGTCACTTGGATAATCGTCATTCCCTCATCGTTCAGTTTTTTCAGGAGTTCCATAATCATTTGGCCTTGCTCGCTGTGCAGGTTCCCGGTAGGTTCGTCGGCCAACAGAAGTTTCGGACTACCAACAATGGCTCGTGCAATAGCGACCAGTTGTTGTTGACCTCCCGATAACTGACTTGGGAACAGATCCTTTTTGGCCACAATACTAAATCGGTCGAGCATGTCGGCAACCATTGCTTTGCGCTCTTTTCCTTTCACGCCGCGATATACCAGAGGCGTTTCAATGTTTTCGTATACATTCATTTCCTCAATCAGGTGAAAAGCCTGAAAGATAAACCCGATATGACTGCGGTGATATTGTACTTTTTGCTTTTCCTTTAACTTATTGGCTGGCTGATCGAGGAATAAATACTCACCTTCGTTTGGTTCATCCAGAAAACCAATAATATTCAGCAATGTTGATTTACCGGCTCCACTGGGCCCCATTATTGAAACAAATTCGCCTTGTTTAATATCAAGGTTTACTCCTTTTAGCACAAATGTGCGTTGAAACTTTGCGTCGTAGTATTTGTCGATGTTTTTTAGTTGTATCATAAAAATAGTTTATTAATTGTCTGAATCCTGATCATCAAGATTTAAAGATTTTCAGGATTAATGTTTTTTGTACAGTCGTTTGGTTTGCAGGCTGATGGATCCAAAATTAATTAACAAACCAGTTTCTAAATTGTAGGCCGTTAAATAATTTAAACCCTGAGCAAGATGAACATCCTCGAGGTCTATTATTGCTTTTAATTCAACCATAACTTTATCTTCAATTATAAAATCTGCTCGGCGTTTACCAACCTCGAAACCTTCATAATAAATGGGCATTTCTTGTTCTCGCTTAAAAGCAATTCCTGCGTTATCTAACTCAATTGCCAAACACCTTTGATAAATTACTTCCTGAAATCCATTTCCTAAAGTATTGTGAACCTTCATAGCGCAACCAATAATTTTATATGTCAAGTCATCATCTATCTTTTTCATTTTCCTTCTTCTAATCTTGTCAATCTTAAAATCCTGAACATCATGATTCAGACACTTTATTCATACTTCAAACTTTCCACCGCACTCGAATGTGCTGTTTTTAGCGTTTGATAACTAATTGTTAAGGAGGCGATTAACACGAGCACTACAATTGGTAAGGCAAAAAACCACCAATTCATTTCCGTCCGGAATGCGTAAGATTTCAGCCATTCATTCATTATAAAAAAGGCTAAAGGAATGCCTAAAATTGCTGAATATAATGTTAGATAGATAAACTCGCTTGAAAGATTATAAAACAAACTCGGCGTTGATGCTCCCAAAGCCTTCCGGACACCCATTTCCTTTTTGCGTATTAATCCGGCAAACAGGGCCAGTGCCCACAAGCCCAAACACGCAATAAAAATGGCCATCAGCGCAAAAAGCCCAAAGATGGTAGCAAACTTCCGATCAAGTGAATACTGAGCTTCGTAAAACTGATCGGAAAAGAAATAATCAAAAGTTGAATCCGGGAAGAACTGATTCCAGATTCCGGTTACTTTTTCCGAAGCGGAAGCAACATCGGCTCCCGATATTTTAACAGATAAATATTTTGGTGATAGCCATCCGATGCTGTTATACATGATCATCATTATCGGCGTATATGCTTTATTCAGCGATTGCTGATGGTAATTTTCAACCACACCAATTACCTGGTAAGGTTCTGATTCTCCTTCAATTAAAATCTTCTCATCAATGGCATCTGCGTTATTTGCAAAACCCAGCTGATTTACCGTTTCTTCGTTCAGAATAACCTTTTTTATATCGTTGGTAAATGTTTTGTCAAAACCTCTTCCTTCCAGAATATTCATTTCGTAAGTGTCAATAAAGTCGTAGTCAACCGTTTGCATTTCGTACAATCGGTTTTGTTTCGCGGCATCTTCATACAAACGATTGGACGCAAAAAAAGCCACTTCCATTCCCGGAACCGCGTTTGAAATAGTCACATTTTTTACATCGGGCAAATCTTTTAACTGACGTTTAAAACTCAGTACTTTCTCCATTAAGTTGGGAGTTTGTGCCGGAAATTTCACGATTAATGTTCTATCGATGTTTATACCCAGCGGTTGATTCTGCATGTATTTTAGCTGCGCATAAACAACCAGGGTTCCGCAAATTAAAACCAGCGACGCCACAAACTGAAAAACCACCAAACCTTTTCTCACCATGCCAGCACGTTGCGAGTTTAGGTATTTTCCTTTCAGAATAACCGCCGGTTTTACCTTCGACAGCACAAGCGACGGATACAGTCCGGAAAGTATTATGCCCGTTACAAGAAATAATGTGATTAACACCCAAAAGCGCGGCATGTATAAAATTGAAAAGCCAATATTTTTACCTATAAACGAATTAAACGATGGGATGAGCAGCAGAAACAAACCAATTGAAATAGCCAGAGCAACAACATTTAACAGGGTTGATTCGATTAAAAACTGAATGATCAATTGCTTTTTCTGTGCCCCCGACACCTTCCTCACTCCCACTTCCCGGGCACGCTCCAGCGATCGGGAGGTAGTAAGATTGATATAGTTGATCCAGGCGATGAGAAGAATTGCCAGCGCAATTAGAATGAGGGCTTTTACGGCCTTTGCATTTCCTTTGGCCTCGCGTTCGTATTGTTTTTGCGGTGTCAGATGGATCTCAGCCAACGGTTGTAATTCAATGGCCCAGGTTTTATTTTTTAACGCATCTTCGGTTTTGAACTTTTCTGCCATTTCCGGAAAAGCTTTTTCAATGCTTGCGGGCGAAATACCGGGTTCCAGCTGCACATACGAGTAGGTTTCGTGCAGGTACCAGAAATTCTTAATCCAGTCGGGTTGTGTATCCCACGACACAAAATAATCGAAATTAAAATGGCTGTTAGCCGGTATATCTTCCAGTACACCGCTTACTTCACATTCATAAGCCTGGTTCAGTGTTCTGAATTTTAAAATTTTACCCAGCGGATTTTCATTCTTGAAAAACTTGTGGGCTGCCAGTTGCGAAATAACTACCTTATTCGGACTGCTTAATGCTGTTGACGCATCGCCATCAATCAACGAAAACGAGAAAATGGAAAAGAAAGAAGGCTCGGTAACAACAACGGTATTCTCGCGCGATTTCTCTTCCTCATAACTTACCATTTGTTCGGTGCTGTTAATGGCAATTCGCACATAATCCTGAATGCCGGGAATGTTTTCTTTCATGGCACTGGCATAACCAAACGATGCCGTTGCCCAGTCGTCGGTGAGTGTTTCGCCTTCGTAGAATTTACTTTCCACACGATAGATACGATCCGCATTTTCATGCATCGAGTCGTAGCTGCGCTCGAAACTCACATAGTTAAAAATGAGCAGGGCCACTACCATGCCAATTACCAAACCAGTGATATTAATAAAAGTGAAAAGCCTGTTTTTCAACAAGCTACGAAGTGCTACTTTCAGGTAATTTCTAAACATATTTTTAATAAACCTTTATTATTCATATCTCAAACTCTCAACCGGATTTCGTGTCGCAGCACGCCAGCTGTGCCAGCTAACGGTGAGCAATGCAATTCCCAATGCCATTATTCCGGCCAGTGCAAAAATCCACCAGCTCACATTGGTTTTGTAAGCAAAATTCTCGAGCCACTTACTCATGGCATAAAAAGAAAGCGGAGTAGCAATAACAAATGCAATTAACACCCATTTTACAAAACTCTGATTCAGCAATCCCAGTATTTCTGAGACGGTTGCACCGTTTACTTTCCGGATACCGATTTCTTTGGTTCGTTGTTGCGAAATAAACAAGGCCAACGCACTGATTCCAATAACACTAATAAGTATTCCGATGGTTGAAAAAGCAAAAAGAATTCGACTTAAAATGGTTTCTGCCTTATATTGTTGAGCTATTTTTTCATCGATAAAAAAGTAGTCGGGTTCCTGGTTGGGGTAATATTCATTCCAGGTGTTTTTTATGGCTTCCATGCCGGCATGCAGGTTGTTAATCCGTACGTGGGTAAAACGTGCTCTTGACCCGCCTTCATCCAGCCAAAACGCAAAGTCGCCAATACTTTCGTGTGCCGAACTGTAATTAAAATCTTCAGCAACCCCGACAAAATTAATGCGTGTTTCTCCCGGTCCTAAGGGTTGTGCATTTGAATAGGCTATAAGATTATCCATACTGCCGTGTTTCTCCATCAATCGTTGGTACAAATGATTGTTTATTACCATTCCCCGCACGGTATCGGCATCCGGTTTTATCCAGTTATGTATAAGCTTAATATTCATGGTTTTGAGGTAGTCGTAGTTGGCAAAAACAAATTCAGCAGTACCCTCAATTCCCAGTCCTTCCAAAATCATTCCCTGTGCCGGATAACCAAAATGTTGTGCCGTCATTCCTACTGAAACTACCTGGCTTTGTTTTTCCAGTTCGCGGGCAAAAACAGCGGGGTCCTTCGAAAAATCTTTCAGGTAGAGCACAACCACATTTTCCTTTTCGAAACCCAATGGTTTATTTAAAACAAAACTGATCTGCTTATTTACCAACAAGGTTCCTGAAACAAGAATAATCACAATTGTCACCTGCACAACCAGCAAAGATTTCAGCACATAACTGCCCGAAAAGTTGTTACGCCCCGCCAAAATATCGATGGCTGAACTGCGTGCCAGTAGAAATACCGCCACAAAAAAGGCAGTGAGCAATTGACAAGTGATTAAAACTCCAATAATGGTAAGATATACTACCGGCTCTGAAAAATAAATAGCGAATTCAATCTCGAACAAACGGTTAATGATTGGCTTTAAACTTTCAATGGCCAGTAATGAAATGCCAATGGCCATCGTACAAACCAAAAACACTTCCATTAAAACTTGCCTAACCAACTGAAGTTTCGTGGCTCCTATCGATTTTTTCAGGCCCAGCTCTTTTGATCGTTTTATCAATTTGGCAATGGAAAGGTTGGTAAAATTCAGCAACGAGATCGCCAGAATAACAAACGAAATAAGGATAAACAAGCCAATATTTATCTTGCTTGAACTTTCGCGCAACTCAAAACGGTAATCCGATTTTAAGTGAATATCATCCATGGGAAACAAAGCAAAACCATATTCCTGCGGACCGGGTATAGTTTTCAGGCTGCTATTGTCGTAGAAAGCAGCTACCTTTTCGGCAACGAGTTTCGGATCTGCATCTTTCTGAAGTTTGAAATAGTTATAAGTCCAATGTATTTTTCGGTCGGGCAGCGAAGCAAAGCGTTCTTGCAATCCCCCCTTTTGAGAGATCAGCAGTTCGTACCTGAAATGAGTTTTCGGATGGGTATTTTTTACCACTCCCCGAATTTCATAATCGCCCAGATCCCTTGTATATTGTAATGCTTCAATTTTTATCGTTTGCCCAACAGGATTCAGGTTACCGTAATATTTCCGGGCAAAATCTTCGGTAACAAAAACGGTATTGGGTTTCGAAATTTCTGACAAATCACCAACCACAGGCACTACCTCAAATAGCTCCATAAATGCCTCGTCAACCGACATGATATCCTTTTGAGAGATGGAGGTTTCGCCCATTTTTATGGTTCCCTCGTTGCAATGCGAAAACTGAGTCGCTATCTCAACTTCGGGTATTTCTTCAGAAGCTTTATAAACGATTCCCATACTACGCGCCCATGCCGCATTATCTAATCCTCCGGGAACTGAGGTAACACGATAAATAGTTGAATGATTTGAAAAATGCTTGTCGAAGCTTTTTTCATTTGAAACGTGGATGAACAAAATCAGAAAAGAAGAAATCCCAATCACCAATCCAAAAATGTTGATCAGCGAAAAAGCCTTGTCTTTAAGCAGCCGCCTTATGGTAATTTTTAGGTTGTACATTTATTGGTATTTAAGTGCTGGTATTGCGCCACTAATTTTGTTTTGCATTATATAACCAACTCTTGTGCCCTAAATGCTAGCAACTGAATTTCTGATACTTACCAAATATACGATTTCTATTGTGTAAATTTTTTTGACAAAAACTGTAAAATTACTTGTCACAGAGATCAGAACGCTGATTACACAGATTTTGTAGATTTGCGCTGTTGTAGATTAGAGTCTTATGCGTTTTGTGCGAATTCTTTCAGATAAGATCTCCTGGATAACAAAAAACAATGAGGACTTCACTTAAGGTGAAATCCTCATTAATACCTCGAATATTTTTTCTGGTTTTAAACGTTTCCTAATCCTCGTAACTGATGTTAACGTTGCCTCCTGATGCATGTGCATAAACCGGAATTCCCCCACCGTTCATCTTACCCTTTACACGGTCTTTTTCGGAAGAGCCATTAAAGTTATGCAGATCAATATTCACTCTGCCTGAACGCAAATCAAGATCGAGGCCCATTTTCTCGCCACCATGAATAACAGCAGAAACACCACCTCCGCTTGATTGCAGGTATAACTCATCGCTAAGATTGCGGATATTAACACGTACTGATCCGCCGCTTGATTTAGCTGTTACCGAGCTGGCTTCGCCACTTACGCTAACACCGCCGCCGCTGCTTGAAGCATCTGCCGGGCCATGAATATCTTCGAGGGTTACACCACCTCCTGAACTGCGTGCATAAACACTTCCGCGCGCGCCGTCAACGGTAACTCCACCACCGCTGGAACTTAATCGGATATCGCCATCGTGGTTGGTGGCTTTAACACCGCCACCAGATGAGCTGGCTTTTGTGCTGCCGCTGGTATTCTCCAGTCGCACGCCACCGCCACTGCTCGAGAAATCGTGCGTTCCTTTTACTCCTGATATTTTCAGGCCGCCGCCGCTTGACGATACATCGCACGACATTTCTTCGGGCACAATAATGGTTAGCGAAATACCTACATTATTCCTCCAGAAATTCATTCTCCCCTTGCGTTTCACTACTGCGGTAATGGTTGATCCACTTTTTGAAAAATCGATATCGAAATCATCGAGAACCTCTTTTAGCTCCCTGTCGGACGGCGATAAAAGATGTCCGTTTTTGCGTACAAAAGCCTGAATAATAACCTGGGGCTGATTGTGTGTTTGGACTGTTACTCCACCTCCCGACGATGAAGCATTGAGTTGCCCCGGCTGGTTGATATCAAAGGTTTTTGTAATGGTTGGCTGGCCATCTTTTGCAAATCCATTCAACGAAAGCACAGCGGTCAGCACTGCTATTATCGTAAATAATTTGAGATTCTTTTGAGTTTTCATAATGCGTTTGATTTAATTGTTTTAAACTGATTATTAGTTATAGGACGACAAAGTTTTGGAATAGTTACTATTAATTGTTTATTTACCCCTAAATCCTCACGATCACAATCGGGACAAGCTCTGAAGGGGACTTGTTCGCATCTCTGATTAGCGCTCATTCTTCTTTTATTCTCGCGGCCTTAAGCCCCTTTAGGGGTTTGGGGTAAAAAAGAACCACTTGTATTGAAGTGTTTCAAACGGATTTCGTGTAGCTGCCCGCCAGCTTTGCCAATTAGCAACCACCCCTAAATCCCCTGAAGGGGACCTTGCCCTATCTCCGATTGGCGAATCGTACATTTTTGTTTTATCGATTTAATAACCTGGCTTATATCTTTTTCAATCTCTTCATTTGTGAATCGAATTACTTCAATTCCCCAATAATTTAATTCTCCGGTTCTGCCAAAATCATATTCTCTTTGTTCTCTCGATTTGTGAATCCCTCCATCTACCTCAATTACAAGTTTTAATGGATGACAATAAAAATCAGCGATAAAAATGTCAATAGGATGCTGAGGACGAAAACGTAATCCCAATACTTTCTTCCCTTTCAGATGCTCCCACAATGAAAGTTCAGCCTTTGTCATGTTATTTCGAAGAAGTTTAGCCTTTTCGAAAATATGAGCTTTTGCACCGTAAAACATTGAAACATTATCGCTTATTGCCATTTTTTATTTTATTATTTTGTTGTCTTTCACCCCTAAATCCCCTGAAGGGGACTTGTTCACATCTCCGATTGACAAATCATATATTCCATTTAGTCTTCCTATTATTCTCAAATCATCTTCTCTTCTCCGGCCTTAAGCCCCTTTAGGGGTTTGGGGTAAAAAAGAACCACTCGTATCGAAGTGTTTCATCTCAATTTTAGTAGCTTTCTGTTTTAATGAATTCATTTTTTAAGGTGAACGCACATGAGCGTATTGTCAGCGGTCACGTACAATGCCGAATAATCGTCATTAAATGCACAGTTTGCTGTCTCCTTTCCTGTTTCTATTTTTCCCAGGATTTTCCCATCAGGAGAGAAAATAAAAATTCCGCCTGGCCCAGTGGCAAAAATCGTCCCATTCCTGTGCACTTTCATTCCGTCAGGAAGTCCATTATCCGCTAAAACCAGGTTTGTTGCATCGTAAAAAACTTTACCGTTCTCAATGCCTCCATCCTGTTTCACATCATAAACCATCCAGATGGCCCTCTTGGGATCGGAATTGGCCACATATAATTTTGTTCCATCAGGCGAAAAAGCAATTCCATTTGGACGGGTCAATGCTTTTGTGAGCAACTGAATTTCGCCCGATTTTGAAACCTTATAAACCCCCTGAAAATCCAATTCCTTTGCCGGGTCATCCACATTTTTTTCAAGCCCGTATGGCGGATCGGTAAAATACAATTCACCGGTTTTACTGAAAACTGCATCGTTGGGGCTGTTTAGTTTCTTTCCCTGATAGCTGTCAGCCAGGGTTTCAAATTTTGGTGCCGGATCACTCAAGGGTGCTAACATTTTTGCTATCCTGCGATCGCCATGCTGGCAAAGAACCAGACTTCCATCCGAAGCTAAAAGCAAGCCATTGGAACCAAGCTCTCCGCCTCTATTTTGTTCCCCGGTATATCCCGATGGTTTAAGATACAACTGCAGTCCTTCGGATTCACTCCATTGATAAATTGAATTTTCAGGAATAGCTGAAAAAATAAGTTTGCTCTCAGAAGCCAGCCAAAGCGGCCCCTCTGACCATCCAAAGCCATCGGCCAGAATTTCAATGCCAGCAGAAACATCGATCAAATCGTCCAGGCTTGAATCATCAATAATGATTTTTCCAGTGGTTTGATAATTCTGAGCGAAAGCTGGAAATGCCACAAACAATGATAAAATCAGGTAAATAAGTTGGTGCATTTTGTTCTCTTTTAAGTTTGACTTATTCCTATAAAGTTATGAATAACCATTGGCATTCGTATAGTAACTCCTTTAATCCCCTTTAGGGGCTTGGGGTAAAAGAGAGCTACTCATACCTGAATGCCTCAATAGTGACGAAACTTCGTTTGTCAGCATCTCCGCACTTCTCACTACTCGTATCGAAGTGCTTCGACAGGATTAATTCGTGAAGCCCTGTATGAATGAAACAACACGGTTGACAAAGCCACTACAGCTGCACACACAAATGTTATTACAAACACCCACCATGAAATGTCGGTTTTAAAAGCAAAATTGCTTAGCCACTTATTCATTACAAAAATTGTGGGAAGAACTGAAAGTAGAGTTGCGATAGCTACCATTATAAAATTTTTGCTCAGGAAAGACAACACAATACTTTGCCCGGAACTACCACAAACCTTTTTAATCCCTATTTCTTTGGTTTGCGATTTCATAATAAAAAGTGTTAAGCCAAATAGTCCAAACGAAGCTATCAACAACGCAAAAAATGCCGATACCGAAACAATCACACTCAGGTTTTTTTCTTCGGTATAAACCTCTTTTAGAAATTCATCCATGGTTTTGAAATTCATGGGCTCGTCGGGAACGATCTTTTGCCATTCAGATTTAATTAAAGGCAGAACATTTTCGAGTGATCCGTCTTTGTAATGAATAGCAACCTGCTGAGCAAAGTCATTTGATGCAATCATTAATAAAGGCGGAATTTCGCTGTGTAATGAGTGCAAATTAAAATTCTTGACAACCCCAATAACTGTTCCGTTAACGACATCAATTTTTTTCCCAACCGGATCGGTTAATCCCAATGCTTTAACTGCATTTTCGTTTAGGACATAGGAGTTTTCATCATCTCCAAGTTCTTGAGAGAAACCTCTTCCGTCTATTATTTGGATTCCCATCGCCTCAACAAAATTGTAATCAACAGCCAGAAGCTCGATAGGTATTTTTTTCGATTTATCGCCCGGAAGTTCCATCGGATAAGGCCAAAAAGTGGTCATCGGCAAAGCATCTATTGCCCCTCCGGCTGCCAACACATCAGGATAAGTCTTAATGCTGTTTATAAAAGCTTTTGAGCTTTGTGAATTCGGCCCCATATCCACAAACAAGACGTCCTCATTGTAATAACCCGGATCTTTCTCCAGCGCATACCTGTATTGAGAATAGATGATGAGTGTACTCGAAACAAAAATGCAGAAAATTACCAGCTGAACTACAATCAGGGCAGAACGGATACGTGTCTTTCGTTTTCCTGCACGAATTGAATTGTTTAAAATACTTATTACGTTCAGTTTTGATAAATACGACGCGGTATATAGTCCCGACACTAGTCCAATAAGCAAAGTAAGCGACACATAAATAGAAACATAAATGACAATATTTGACCGGAGGATTAATAGTTTGGTTTGAAACAAGTCTTCGGCATAAGGTTTTCCCATCCAGGCGAGAAACAGCGCAACCGGTAAAACCAAAATCGACAGAATCAATGATTCATTCAGCAATTGCCGGCGAATTGATTTCGCCCCGGCACCATTGGTTTTCCGAATCCCAATTTCTTTTGACCTGCCGGTTGAGACCGCCGTTGAAAGAATGATATAGTTGAGTGCCGCAATTAAAATAACGAGCAAAGCAATGGCCGAAAAAATCCGAATATTCTTCAGGTTGCCTTGTGGCAGTCCGCTATTAATTTCCTGCGATCCAAAATAAACATCAGATAAATTTTGAAGGGAGAATTCGTATTTCTCGTCATCGCTAAAAACCTCTTTCTCCAACGAGCGAAACTGTTCATCAAGCGAACCCCCACTATTGTTTTTATCCAGTAATAACCAGGTTTGCCAGTACATGGAACGCCAGTCTGTTTCAGCATCTCGCTCTTTAATCCTACTATTAATCTGTTGCAGTATCCACTTTACATTAATAAAACAATCGGCCTGAAAAGTTGAGTTTACAGGAAAATTATCAAAAACTCCCTTTACTTCTAAAACTTCGTCCTTTTCGTCAATTTGGGCAACTAAATTTTGTCCGATGGGATCTTTTCCCGGAAAAAGTTTTTGTGCCAGTTCTTTTGAAAGGATGATAGAATTTGGTTCATCGAGAATATTCGCCTGCTGACCACGAACATTAATATCGAAGACATTAAATATGTCTGAATCGGCTCCAACAACCCGATCAACAGGAATATACTCCTCATCCATTTTTACACTAAATTCCGTCACAAAATGGGTTGGTGCCACATATTTTACCTGCGGGAAATCGTCTTGTAAATGCTTTGTAAGAATATAGGGCGCACCGTCGTCAGTTATTTTTATATCAGCATTATTGTGCAATACGCGGTAAATCTGCTTCCGGTTTTTAAAGCTGGTGTTGTAACTCAACTCGTTAATTACATACAACAAAATAACAAACGAGGCTGCCAGGGCAAGCGAAAGCCCCATAATGTTTATTCCGGCAAAAAGTTTGTTTCGTTTTAAAAACCGAAGTGCTGTGGTTAGATAGTTTTTTATCATGGTTATCTTAGTTTTAAGGTCTTAATTATTCAGTTTTTCTCACCCCTGAATCCCCTGAAGGGGACTTTTTCGCATCTCATATTGGCAAATCATCTATTCTATTTAATCTTCATAATAATCTCAAATCTTCTTCTTCTCTCCGCCCATAAGCCCCTTTAGGAGCTTGGGGCAAAACGAAGCTATTCATACCTGAGTGCTTCAATCCCTATACACTTCGCTATCGAGGATCTCCGCTTTCCTCTATTCATATCGGAGGGCTTCGACAGGATTCCTTGTAGCCGCCCGCCAACTCTGCCAACTAACTGTTAGCAATGCAATTCCTAACGCTAAAACTCCGGCGACAAGAAAAATCCACCAGCTAAACATTGTTCTGACTGCAAAATTTTCAAGCCATTTTTGCATCAGCCAAAAAGCTATCATGCTCCCTAAAAATGTTGAAACCAAAATCCACTTTGCAAAATCTTTATTCAACATGGTTAATATTTCCCGAACACGTGCACCATTTACTCTTCTAATTCCAATTTCTTTAATCCTTTGTTGTGAAATATTGATGGACA
This sequence comes from uncultured Draconibacterium sp., assembly GCF_963675065.1. Taxonomy (NCBI): domain Bacteria; kingdom Pseudomonadati; phylum Bacteroidota; class Bacteroidia; order Marinilabiliales; family Prolixibacteraceae; genus Draconibacterium; species uncultured Draconibacterium sp. The sequence continues at coordinate 1,520,629 of NZ_OY775905.1, forward strand.
ATCCGAGTAATCCCAATATTGAGATGATAATTGCCAAAAAACTGAGCGTTCCAAAAAGCTGTCCAAAACGTATATTCCCTCTATATTGTCTTTCGTAGTGATCGTTCAGAAAATAATAATCAAATGAACTTTCGGGGAATGCTTCAGCCCATTTTTCTTGCACTGTTGGTATCACATTCTGTATTGTACCGTTGTAGCGAACAACAAAATAATTGAATCTTAACCAATCATTTTCACGACAATAGAAAAATGCCGGTTTGTATTGGTGTGCAGGTGATTGCTGCCTGTAGTTTTTTAGAACTCCTAAAATAGTTACTTGTTCAGATTGATACATTTCGGGTAAATAAACCTGTTTACCAACAGCATCTTCGGGACTTTCGAACTTCAATAAACTTGACATCTCCTCATTTATCAAGATTTTACGTTCAGTATTCATCCCTTCTGCAAAATCCATTCCCGCCACTAGCTCAAGACCAAGTGTCTCCAAATAATTATGATCGATTCGTCCTCCATCGGTGATTTCGTGAACAGGAGGATTAACTCCGGTTCTATCAATCATATAACCCATATCCATATATTGTCCCGGGATATCACTGCCGGCCGAAATATTTGTTATAGAAGCATCCGCCGAAAGCAACTGTCGGAATTTATTTAACCCTGAAGTTTCAGCTTCGGTTCCTCCGGGTGCTTTAATCACCATCATTTTGTTTAAATCAACGCCTGTTTCCTGGGAGCGTAAAAATTGAATTTGTTTAAAAACCAGTATGGTGCAAACAATTAACATTACTGAAGTAGTAAATTGGGTAACAACCATAACCTGCCTAAAACGAGAGCCGGTAGATTTCGCATTTGGATTGAGAAGAAAATCCGGATTCTGAATAAGAAAGAAAACAGCAGAAACCAGACCAGAAGTTAAGGTTCCAATGAATAAAATTGAAAGAAATAAAGCTACAAAGAATCGGTCGTTAAAAATGAACCCAATGCCGCCATGATCAAAAAAAGCACTAACGAGAGGGGTTGCCAGAAATATCAGACAAACTGCCAAACATATTGAAATAAGGTTTACAAAGAACGCTTCGGTAACAAACTGCATAATCAGTTTGGCCTTATTTGCTCCAAGTATCGACTTAATACGTGTGTTATTATTGCGTTGACTTGCCAGCGAGGTACTAATATTCATATAGTTCAACCACGATACAAGTATGATTACAATTGCTAAGACCATCAGGTATTTGGTCTCAGCCCTGTTCCCCTTGTCTTCTAACTCCCACTGAAGTGGTTCATCCAAATGAATTTCCGGGAAATGAGCAAGTTCCATTTCGTAACTGAGGTTACCCGCCGGAACTACGCCACTTGATTCGAGAAAGACTTCCTGAATACGATTAGTAAGCCACGCAATATCTGTATTTTCTACAACATGAAGATAAGTATAGGAAATTCCAAAATTCCATGAATTATCAACTTCTGGCCATCTTTGTTTCTGGCTTTCAAATGAAATTAAAAAATCAAACTGTAGGTTTGAATTAATTGGTATGTCGTAAAAGATTCCTGTTATCTCACATTCATATGGATTGTCGGTAGTACTGGCTGCAAGTTTCTTCCCTATTGGATTCTCATCTCCAAAATACTTTTTGGCTGCACTCTCCGAGATTACCATTGTATTCGGTTTTTTTAAAACGTCATCAGCTAATCCTACTTTTAATTTGTAATCAAAAAAAGAGAAGAAATTTGAATCGGCTAAAAAAACATGTGGCTCGCGGTGGGCAATAATCGTTTCATTTTCCGGCTTATAAGTGATTATTCGTTCTGATTGATAGGCCAGCATCCGCACAAAATCCAGCACTTCCGGAATCTTTGCCTTTAATGTCGGTCCGTAAGCATTATCAGAAGTTGCATATTGACTGATATAACCATCTTCATGCCCGTATATAGGATGCATTCGATAAATATTCTGTCCTTTTGAGTGCATTTCGTCATAGCTGTATTCGAACTTGTGATGCATAAAAACTGTAATAAATACAGCTAAACCAACACTTAGTCCAATAATGCACAATGAAAAAATCAGCTTGTTTTTAAAGAGAAGTCGAAAAACTGTTTTAATACTTAAAAGGTTCATATTTTCTAATGGTTTTTTTAATTTATTCCTAATAAATAAGACTTTATAATGTTAAATTCTCTATTCATACCTCAACGCTTCTACCCCGATGATTCTGTTGGGATTTCGTCACTCATACCTGAGTGCCTCGACCGGATTTCTCGCTGCCGCCCGCCAACTTTGCCAACTCACTGTGAGCAATGCAACCCCCAATGCCAGCACACCGGCCAGCGCAAATATCCACCAGCTCAAATCGGTTTTGTAGGCAAAGTTTTCGAGCCATTTATTCATAGCGTAATAAGCAATTGGCGTGGCGATTATAAAAGCAATGGCTACCCATTTTATAAAGTTCTTGTTAAGCATGACCATCACCTCCGAAATCTTGGCGCCATTTACTTTTCGAACACCAATTTCTTTTGTTCGACGTTCCATTACAAAAAGCGATAATCCGATTAATCCCAAAATGGCAATGAATATAGCCAGCACCATAAAACAGGTGAATATTGTTTTGGTATATTTCTCCGACTGATATAAGTGCTCAAAACGTTCATCAATAAACTGATAGGAAAATGGAGAACCTGACAGATCGAATTCCTGCCATGTGTTTTTAATAAATCCAATCGTATTCGACAAGTCTGCCGGATTTATTCGTATTGAAATGCGGTTGTAGCTTGAAGCGTCCTTGTAAAGAATAATCGGGAATACGGCATTGTGCAACGATTCGTAATTAAAGTTTTCCAACACACCAACTACTCTCCCTTTTTCATTTCCATATTCAACTATCTGCCCTATTGCTGCTTCGGGCGATTCCCATCCAATTCTCTCCACTGCCACACGATTCACCAGATATTCCTTTTCATCTTTTGCCTGATTGCTAATATTAGTACCGGCAATCAGCTTCATTTCATAGGTTGTAACAAAATGTTCGTCGCCCCGGATATTGGCTACCCGAAAACCAAGAGGTTCCATTTTTCCATTATTGGAAACTTCCATTCCATTACTGTCATTCAGGCGTTGCGATGGTATTCTTTTAGAGCCCGACACATCAATAATATTGGGGTTTTTCATTAACTGATCCCGAAGTACATCCAGCTTTTGAATATGGTTAGGCGATGCGCCCACTGTTATTACATTTTCCTGATTAAGCCCAAGATTTTTTGTCTGCAAATAGTTTAACTGCTTATTCACTGTCAGAAATGACATAATCAGGGCAATTGAAACAAAAAACTGAAAAATAACCATCCCGTTCCGAAACGACATTTTGCCTGGCATTGAGACATATTTCTTCCTGACAAACAATAATTTAGCCGGATATACTGCTGATATTAATCCGATAAGAATTGATAGAATAAAAAATACGGTTATAATATTTAGGTTCCGGCCTACTGAAAATGCCAGGTTACTGTTAAAAAGATCAGCAAGATATGGAATGGCCACACTAACAATAAGCAACGCAACAATTAACGATACAATGCAGAACAAGACTGATTCAAGCATTAGTAAGGATAATATTCGTTTAGCCGATGCACCAATAACTTTTTTAATCTGAATTTCTTTAATGCGTTTGGTGTAAATTGCAGTATTAAGGTTGATGTAGTTGATGCTTCCCAAAATCAGAATCAACAAAGCTATCGATAACAACACATAAATACTTGAACGATTTCCATACCAGTTGAGATGGATATCAGCTAATTTTTCCATTCTGATTTTTGTCCAGCTGGTTCCGTTTTCAAATTGTTTGTTGATGAACTTATCGAGGCGGGAATCCAATTGCAGAGGTTTATTCCTCATCAATGCAAATGTTTCGTAATTATTGCTGCCCCAGTCCTTTAACTCACTTTCACCAACGGCACTTGCATAGGTAGAAAAAGAAATAAGGATTTCAGGACGGAAATGGTTGTTTTGCCCCCAGTCTTTGAAAACTCCGGTAACTTTTAGATTATAGCTAGTACCATTTTCATCGAAAAATTCCATGGTTTTACCAACGGCATATTCGTTCTTAAAATACTTACTAGCAATAGTTGAAGAGACAACAGCGGTTAATGGTTCGTTTAGCAAATTGTTTTCACCGGGGAGCCCTGCGAATGAGAAAATATTCAGAATATCCGGTTCGGCAAAACAAACATATGGTTCGGCCACTTTTTCATCGTTCAAACGAAAGAGCATTCCGGTATGAGATACCCGTGTTATATTTTCAATCTCTGAAAATTCGTCCTTTAATAGTGGAGCAATCGGAGGAGCAACATAAGGCAAATGAAGATTTTCGGTTCCGTTATTATCGTAAAAATACCGATGAACACGGTAAATCTGATCAACATTTTCGTGAAATCTGTCGTAACTCAGTTCATTTTTTATCCAAAGGCCAATAAAGACAACGCAAACAAAACCAATTACCAGCCCCGTAAAATTAATAGAGGTGTACAATGGGTTTCGTTTTATAAAGCGGCTAATAATTGTGTGAATCTTTTTCATCTTTCAATTTTTTTTCTTTGTGTGCTTAAATTCGTGATGCTAACCTGACTATAAAACTCAAATTTTGGCTAAAAACAAGTTTCGCCATTAATATCTATTTATACCTGATCGTTTCCATCCCGATACGCTTCGCAATCAAGGATCTTCGCACTACTCGTATCGAAGTGCTTCCACCCCGATGATTCTGTCGGGATTTCGTCACTCATACCTGAGTGCCTCAATCCCGATATGCTTCGCGATCGAGGATCTCCGCTCTCCTCTATTCATATCGGAGAGCTTCGACAGGATTCCTCGTAGCAGCCCGCCAACTTTGCCAGCTAACCGTTAACAGAGCAATTCCAAGTGCCAGTAACCCGGCCAGGGCAAAAATCCACCAACTTAAATTGGTTTTGTAAGCAAAGCTTTCGAGCCATTGGTTCATGGCAACCCAGGCAATGGGTGTGGCAATTATAAAAGCGATGATTACCCATTTGACAAAGTCTTTGTTGAGCATTGCTAATATTTCAGTGATTTTAGCGCCGTTTACCTTCCGGACGCCAATTTCTTTAATCCTTAGTTTTGTACTAAAAAAACTCAGTCCAAACAATCCAAGGCATGAAATAATAATTGCAATAAAAGAGCTATACTCCATTAATTTTTCGGTTGTTTGTTCTGATAAATACAATTCATTCAGATTTTCATCCAGAAAGCCAAGTGTTCCCGGATCATCAGGGACGATTTGTTTTATTGTACTCTTAACAGTTTCAACTATGGCTGAATTAGCCGATGAATTCGTTTTAATATACATATATGAACCCGCTGGAGCATACTTATAAACAAAGGGTTTTATATCGGCATACAACGATTCGGTATGCATGTTTTTTATTATTCCAATAATTTTCCCCGTACGTTCGTATGGTGTTCCTTCAAAAATTGACATACTCTTACCAACCGGATTTTTTAATTCCATTGCTTTAACAGCAGCTTCATTTATGACAAACCCTTCATTAGCATCTGTCGAATATTCCCTCGAAAGGAACCTTCCCTCCTTTATTTCAATTCCGAGAGTTTTTGCAAAATTATAATCAACAGAATTCACACCCATATCAAAAATATTATCGGTACTTTTTCCTTCCCAATCAGGAGTACAGGAAGACTGCCATTTGGTCAAAGGACTTTCAGAGGCCGATACATTCGTAATCCCGGGCAATTGCAATAATTGATTTTTTACAGCCTCGTAATTACCCTGGAGATCGTCTTGCATGTCAACAACAAGAATATTTTCCTTATCAAATCCAAGATCCTTTTCTTTCAAATATTGTAGCTGCTGGCGAACAACAATAATCCCCGTAATCAGTATTATTGTCAATGCAAATTGAAATGTAACAAGAACACTCCTGAATGAAAATTTCTGTGCATAATTGTGCTTATCATTACGTCTTTGAAGTAATTGTAAAGCTCCAATATTGTTCTTCAAAATATCGATAGGTTTAATCGATGAAAGAAAGAAAGCCGGATAAATTCCGGAAACCAACCCGGTAAAAAATGAGAATCCCAATAAAGTGGCGATTGTATAAAAAGTAAAATCAAAATCAAGATTCAGGTTGAGGAGGGTATTAACAGATGGTAGTATCAATTCGATAAAAATGACAGATAAAATCATAGCGATAAAAGCCATAACCTGGGCTTCATAAAGAAACTGGAAGATTAGAAGTTTTTTATGTGTTCCCATAATTCTTTTTACTCCAATTTCTTTTATTCTTTTATCGGACCTTGCCATGGCAAGATTTATAAAATTGAAAGTTGCAATAATTAAAATCATTATCGCAACAACCGAAAAAATATAAATACTCTGAATACGGCCGCCGCCCTGGAGGTTATATAAATGACACCGGGTTAAGGGAGTAATGTACAAACGGTTATTCCAATCAGGTTTAAATTCACTAATTACACCTGCTATTTGAGAATTGAATAATTCATAGTCGGTATTGCTTTTAAGTTGTACATATGTTTCCACTGCTTTAAAATCCCAGCTATTCAAATACTCTGATATCAATTCATAAGGAATCAGAAAATCAAATTTTAGGTCGGAATTCGATGCAATGTCTTTTAAAACTCCCGAAACAACAAATTGCTGAATTCCATTCAAGTCAAGTTCTACTATATCTCCAAGAGGATTTTTTTCACCAAAAATCTTTTCTGCCAACGATTTGGTAAGAACTATTGAATTAGGATCTATTAATGCCTCGGAAGAAGAACCAATTAAAAACGGAAATTCAAACATCGAAAAAAAAGAGGAGTCAACAAAACTACCACTGGTTAAAAATCCATTTTTATTGTAGATTATTTTTTTGTTTTCTTGTTTGACAAAAACCGTTGTGTTTTTCACATCCGGGAATTTATCTTTTAACTGTTGAGCCACGGGAGCTGGTAGTACATAACCGTGTAAATCCTGCGGTTCATAACAAAATGCCGCTTTGTAAAGGTCCTGTGATTTTTCATGAAACGTATCAAAACTCAATTCATATTTAACCCACAAAGCGATAATTAGCGCACAGGTTAATCCAAGGCTTAATCCCAGTATATTTATAACTGTATAAACTTTACTGTTCAGAATATTTCGAAATGTGATTTTAAAAATATGTTTTAGCATGGTTCTTAATTTTTTGATATTTATTTTGAATCTAATATTCTCAAAAAATACATAATTTGAGAAATCACAAGAATTTATTCATACCTCAGCGCTTCAACCGGATTTCTCGTAGCTGCCCTCCAGCTCTGCCAGCTAACAGTTAACAGTGCAATGCCCAAAGCCAGCACACCGGCCAGCGCAAATATCCACCAACTTAATGTGGTTTTGTAGGCGAAGTTATCGAGCCATTTATTCATAGCGTAGTAGGCAATGGGCGTGGCAATTACAAAAGCGATGGCTACCCATTTTATAATATTATTATTTAGGATAATCATTACTTCCGAAATTTTGGCACCGTTAATTTTTCGAATACCGATTTCTTTCTTTCGTTGTAAAGCAGAAAAAGAGATTAGACCAAAAAGACCTAAGCAAGCAATAAATATGGCGATCAGGGTAAATATTTTAATCAATGAACTGAATTCTGTTTCAGCCTGATAAAGTTCTTCAAAACGTTCGTCCAGAAAATGATATTCGAAAGGTACATCGGGAGAGAACTCCTTCCATGTGCTTTCAATTGTGGCAATTGTATTTTCCAAATCAATGCCCGATACTTTAATGTTAATGCAAGTATTCCATGGCAGATAGCAAAGCATTGATGGTTCAATTTCGTGGTGCAAAGAGCTGATATAAAAGTCCTTAATTACCCCTATAATTGTAATGTCATCTCCCAGAAAAGTTACGGTTGAGCCAATTGGATCTTCCAGTTCCATCTGCTTTACAAAACATTCATTTACCAAAGCAGTGTTATTTAAATCATTTTTGATACTTTTTGAGAAATTTCGGCCTTCTAAAAGTTCAATTCCAAATGTTTCTATAAAATCAGGATCGACAGTTGTAGCTTTATAATTTTTGAATTCACCATTAACTTTATGCTTCGAACCAATATTCAGATGGCCAACAAAGGTTCCGTTTGAACGTGCTATATTTTGAATCGATGGATTTGCCAGTAACGATTCTCTGAATGCCTGATATTGGTTACTTATACTGGCACCACCTGATAAGTAAATCAGGTGTTCTTTGTCGAATCCCAGATTTTTAGATTTTATATAGTTCGCTTGTTTCGAGAACGTTAAAACTGCTATTATTAGAAAAATTGAAACAACAAACTGAGTTGTGATCAATACATGTTTTAACCTATTTCCTTTCGTTCCTTTGTTGAATTCATTTTTTACACTCTTTACAGGTTTAAGCTTTGTAAGAAACCAGGCAGGATATAATCCTGAAATGAATCCAATCAGAATTAGTCCTCCAATCAGAAATACCAGTGCTTTAAATGTTTCACCAGGTGCAACCACGGATTTAAATCCGGTAAAGTTGAACAAATAGGGGTGAATGAAAAGAACTATAATTACTGCAATTATACCAGCAATTGAAGTGATTAGTATTGACTCGGTTATAAATTGTTTGAACAAAGTACTTTTATCAGAACCGATTATTTTTCGAATTCCTATTTCTTTTAAACGGGTGCTGGAAATGGCCAGCGATAAATTAATGTAGTTAATAATGGCTATTATTAAAATGACCAGTCCTATTAGTAATATCAGGTAAACTGAAGAGCGTTTGTTGCTACCTTGGAAATGTACCTCTTTTAGTGGAACAAAGTTTAATTTGTATTCCTCTGCACGCTGACTTCCTTTATCTACCTGCCAACGTTCAGCCATCAGATTTGTCCAGCATTCGGGTGTTTCATTATTGAGTTGATGTACTATTTCAGGTGAAGAAATTTTAAAATAGCTGCCAAATCCCCAGTTGACCCAATCTTCGCTAATATTTCCGTTTCGAATGTGGTGGTAAGTTATGGTTGACATTGAAATTATTCCATTGTATGGAATTGATGAGTTGGTAGGTGAGTCCTCAATTACACCGCTTACGGTGAAAGTATATTTTGCACTGGGGTAGTCACTTAAATAGGTAATTTGTTTACCTGTTGGGTTTTCGTTGCCAAATATTTTTCGCGACAAACGCTCTGATAAGATGATTGAATTTGGAAATTTCAGACCATTTTGTGCATCACCATACAACATTTTAAAATCAAAAAAATCAAAGAAACTGCTGTCAGCAAAAATAAAATTCTCGGTTCTTATCGTTTCTTTTTCGTATTCTAAATACCCTTTATTTCCTCCACCAAACCATTCATCTACCCGAACAACATCTTCAATTCCGGCAATATTATCCTTTAAGAATAAAGCAACAGCCGGAGGTAAAGATCCATTATCGCCAAGATATACCTTGTATATATTGTTCTGCTGTTTGTGAAAGCGATCGAAACTGAATTGATGATTTACGTATCTTGCTATTAGTATAAAAACAGCGATACCAATTGCAAGTCCGATAATGTTTATCGAAGAATGAAGCTTATTGCGCCAAATGGTTCGCAGAATTATTTTATGATTTATATTTCTTAATGAGTTCATTTTATTAGCTTAAATATTTGATTTATTTCTTCTTGTTTAACTATTCATACCTCAGCGCCTCCATCCCGACACCTTTAGCTATCGGGGATTTTGTCACTCATACCTGAGTGCCTCAACCGGGTTTCGTGTAGCAGCCCTCCAGCTTTGCCAACTAACGGTTAGCAGTGCAATTCCCAACGCCAACACCCCGGCCAACGCAAAAATCCACCAACTTAAAGTGGTTTTGTACGCAAAGTTTTCGAGCCATTTATTCATGGCGTAATAAGCTATGGGTGTTGCGATAAAAAAGGCAATCACAATCCACTTTATAAAGTCTTTGTTGAGCATCGTAAGTATATCGGATATTTTCGCTCCGTTTACTTTTCGGATGCCGATTTCTTTGGTTTTATTTTCAGTTATAAAATAAACCATAGCCAACAGGCCCATGCTGGTTAACAAAACCGAAAGAATTGAAAACCAGCTTAGGATTTTCTGTGTCCTGATTTCACTTTTGTACAGCCCATTATAAGTCTCATCCAAAAATTGAAATTCAAAAGGAATCGTCGCATTATACGCTGTGCAATAATCTCTTATTGATTGGATTGCAGCTTCGTAATTGCCCGAAATTCTATACAGGATTACACCATTATCAGTGTAAAAATTCGCTTTGGTATATAGGCAGGGTTTTACTTCCTGGGCCAAAGATTTTGTATTGATGTCTTTTATTACGCCAGTTATGTTTAAATATCTATCCTGATTGTAACTAAAAACAGTTTGTCCGGTATAAGGAGGCTTAAGTTGTAATTGTCTGGCAGCAGTTTCATTGATTACGCAGTTCAGGATAACTTCATTCGAGTAATTAAAATCCTGCTCCCCTTCTAAAAAGTCAATCTTCATTACATCGAAATAGTCTTCGCTTACTCCAACCATTTCACTGTGTACTAACTTATCGGGATTCTTGCTGGTGTAAATATTTCCACCGACTTCAAAAACATTGGGTAAACTGCTTTGGGCAACAATCCCCTCAATATTTGAATCTTTTAAAAGTTGCTCCTTCAATAGCCTTAGATTTTGAATATTGTTGAATTCGCCCACGGAATGCACATAAACTATATTTTCTTTATCAAATCCTAATTGTTTTGTTCTAAAAAGACTAACCTGCTTTTGCATCACAATAACTGAAACTATCAGGATGGTTGCAATTACGAATTGCAGGACAACCAGTCCTTGCTGAGTACTGCTTTTTTTCCCGGCAAGTTTCGAGTAACCTGCTTTCAGAACTGTGCCAGGATTGAACCTTGTAAGATAAATCCCGGGAAATACACCCGCTAATAACAGCGTGAGCACAACCAGGAATGCACTAATCAATAAAAAGTTGAGCCTTAAAAATTGAATCTCAAGATGAGTATCAAATAAGCGATTAAAGTAAGGTAAGGAAAGTTTTGCTACGACAACAGAGATCAAAAAAGATACAACTACGAATATTAGTACTCCAAACATAAATTCTTTGATTATCATTTGCCTGGTTGCTCCAGCTACTATTTTCACACCGATTGAACGGGTACGTTTCAGAGAGGTAGAAATAAACATGTTTGTGAAGTTCACGCATGCAATTAATAAAATCAAAAAGGAAACCGAAACGAGTACATATACATTTTGAATGTTCCCTTTTATTGCAGTGTCGTGTGTAATAGTATTATCGAAATGGATTTTACTTAATGGCTGAAGTTTGATAGAAACATTAAATTGTTTCCAGATATTATTTTTCTCATGAACCATTTTAGTGAGTTTATTTTCGATCTCTGCATTGTTAATACCATTTCTAAACAACAGGTACTGAATACAATTATCGCTGCCCCATTGGTTTTGTTGCCATGATTCAGGAAGGTTTAAAACAGGAATAAGATAATGAAAACGAAGATGTGAATTCTCCGGTACATTTTTTATGACCGCACTTACCGTGTAATTGTGATTGCTAATATCAATAATCTTACCTATTGGATTATCATTCCCAAAACATTTCTCAGCAAGATATTCGTCAATAACCACTAAATCTCTTCGGTGTAGGGATTTTGATAAATTGCCAATTTTTGACATCAATGAAAAAACGGAAAAAAATGTTGAATCGGCAGCAAATCCTTCATCAATGTAGAATTGATTTTCACCTACTTTAAAAGGTGCTCTGGATTGTTTTCTGATTCGGGTAAAGTTTTTAACTTCCGGCATTACTGCCAATGCCCC